>JAFDHF010000040.1 GCA_019308905.1 Deltaproteobacteria bacterium | reverse complement strand
GGTGGTGCACATCCACGTGGGGACAAGACCCGAACGGATGGATCGACTCTTCGATCTGCTCGAAACTACCGGTATTCCTGTCTGCCACTTTGTGCCGACCCACGTAAACCGCTCTGATCCCGATGTCCTGGACCAGGCCGTAAGACTCTTGAAAATGGGCGGCACGGTCGATCTCTCAGCCATAATGAGTCCGGAATACGGCAGCCTTACGGGCATTCGCCCGGACCGTGCCCTCTCTCTCATCCTCGAGGCAGGGGCACCCATCGACCGGGTTACCATGAGTTCGGATGGGAACGTGTCCATGCCGATCCTCGACGAGAAGGGGAACAAGACCGGGCTGACAAAGGTCGGCGTCGACTCTCTCTATCGCATGTTCCTGGTCATCGTGGAGAACTGCGAAGTCTCCTTTTCAGATGCCTTGAAAGTGGTCACCCTGAACGTGGCACGGACCCTCGGGCTCCAATACAGGAAGGGCTCGATCGAGGCTGGCAAGGACGCGGATCTTCTTCTCCTAGAAAAGGATTATAGAATCGACACCGTTTTTGCCCGCGGCAGGGTGATGGTCAAAGACGGCCGGGAAGTGGTACGAGGCTACTTCGAGTGAGGCAGGATCGCCCTGGGAACGCCAAAGATCGAAGCATGGGATTCCTGGAACAGGCAACCGGAGAGATGACAAGACAGACAAGCGGCTCGACGATCCGCTTTGAGAGACTGACAAAGAGGTTCGGCGATGTGGTAGCCGTTTCCGACGTTTCTTTTCACGTCCAAAAGGGGGAGTTCCTGACCCTTTTGGGACCGAGCGGGTCCGGCAAGACGACCATATTGAACATGGTCGCGGGATTCGAGAAGCCGACCGAAGGGAACATCTACCTGGACGACCGGGCGCTGACCGGCATTCCTCCCTTCAAGCGGAACATCGGGATGGTTTTTCAGAACTACGCCCTCTTCCCCCACATGACCGTCTCTGAGAACATCGCTTTTCCACTCACCACGAGGAGACTCCCCAAGAGCCAAATAGAAGCGATGGTCAAAGAGGCATTGGCCCTGGTCAAGCTCCAGGGATTCGGCAACCGCTACCCCAAACAGCTGAGCGGAGGCCAGCAGCAACGTGTAGCCCTGGCCCGATCCCTTATTTTCAAGCCCCCCGTGCTGCTGATGGACGAACCCCTGGGTGCACTGGACAAGAAGCTGCGCGAACACATGCAACTCGAGATCAAGCACCTCCACGAGGAACTCGGCTTTACCGCCATCTATGTCACCCATGATCAGAGCGAGGCTCTCACCATGTCCGACACGGTGGCGCTGCTCAACCTGGGCAGGCTGGAGCAGCTCGGCAGGCCGGCAGAACTGTACGACAAGCCTCGAACCAGATTCGTGGCTGATTTCATCGGTGAAACAAACCTCCTCGAGGGCAGGATCGTCGGCAGAGAGGAGGGCCTCGTTCACATCCGGACCCCGGGGGGGCTCCAGATAAAGGCGGTCCCAAAAGAGGACCTCGAAGGCGAAGAGGTGAGCATCTCCCTGAGGCCGGAAAAGGTAAGCCTCCTCGATCACGGCCAGCAGAGGCAGAACAGCTACCGAGGCACCGTTGGAGGCATCATCTATGTGGGAGAGGCGACAAAACTCATGATCCTGATCGAAGGGAAAAAGGAGGAGGTCTTCCTTAAGCTCCAGAACCGCAAGGGCGTGCCCACACTCTCGAGAGGCGACTCGGTAATGGTGGGCTGGGACGCCGACGACATGACTCTTTTCTGATTCTCGCCGGTTCCGGTTACTCTATGACCGTTCAATCCGCCGGAAAGATCAAACCGACAGATTCGGCCGGACTCAGCATTACTCCCGGAAAGGAGGTGATTCCGAAGTAAAGTACGACTCGCAGGGCAAAAGGGTTTTGCCCTCGAAACTCGCAAAAGGAGGATTCATCATGAAACAGAAGGGTGGAATGATTCTTGGCAGTCTGCTCGGCCTTGTGCTCCTCTTCGGCTTGGCGGGCGGGTTTGCGCCGCCGGCTTTTGCAGGCCAGCAGGTCGTGGTGTGCAACTGGGGAGGAAGGTCAGCCCAGCTAGAAAAAGAATGTTTCTATGAACCCTTTGAAAGGGATACGGGGATCAAGGTCATCATGACTTCCCCGCCTGTGGTCGCGAAGATCAAGGCCCAGGTGGACAGCGGGAATATCGAGTGGGACCTCATCCTGACCGATATCCCGGCCATCATCACCCTGACAGAGGGGAAGAAGGCATATCTGGAAGAACTCGACTATTCGAAGCTCGACCCCAAGATCCTGGCCCAGATAATCCCGGAGACCAAGAGGAAATACTCCATCGCAGGGAGGATATACTCCTTTAACATCTGTTACAATACCAATACCTTCAAGAAGGATCACCCCAGATCCTGGGCCGATGTCTGGGACGTAAAGAAGTTCCCCGGTGCAAGGAGCTTCCCGAACCCTTACGGCGGCATACCGCCTCAGTACGAGGTATTCCTCATGGCCGACGGGGTCCCCATGGACAAGCTCTACCCCATCGACGTGGAAAGGGCCTGGAGGAGCATAACCAGGCTGAAGCCTTACATAACCAAGTGGTACAAGTCTCACGCCCAGGCCGTACAGATGCTGGTGAACGGCGAGATCGACATCGCCTGTACAATAGGACCTCGAGTCATTGCGGCTAAGTGGGACGGGGCGCCGGTGGATGTCGAGTTCAACCAGCAGAAACTCGCGGCCGACAACTGGTGCATCATAAAGGGGGCAAAGCACAGGGAAGCGGCCTACAAGCTGATGAACTACGTCCTGGATGCCAAGAGGCAGGCGTGCTTCTCTTCGAAGGCTCCCTACGGGCCGAGCAACATGGAGGCGACAAAGTACATCGATCCCAAGATAGCCAAGGACCTGAACACGTCCCCGAAGAACCTCGCAAAGGCATACTGGCACAACGTGAGGTGGTGGACGGAAATAGGGCCGGATGGAAAGAGCAATAGGGCCAGAGCCATAGAGAGATACAACAAGTGGCTCCTGGAATAACGGCGGCTTTCGGGGAATGGAGGGGCACCATCCTTCCATTCCCCCGTAGGCGGAAACCCGATCAACGAGACACATGATGGAACCGTCCTTGGCCCACGTATCGCGGTGGAGCATGCTCCGGGAAAGACTGGCGGGCAGAGCATTCTATCTCGTTCTGCCGCTCGCCCTGTACCTGTGTTTTTTCTACGTATATCCGCTCCTGCGAATGCTGCTCATGAGTTTCTTTTCACCGGAGTTCACCCTCAGGCATTACCTCGCCTTCTTTCACGGCAAGGTCAACCTCTATTCCCTGTACGTGACCCTCAGGATCAGCTTTGTCGTCACCCTGTGGTGCCTTCTGCTCGGCTATCCTCTCGCCTACTACTTGTCGAGCCTCCCTCCGAAGAAGGCCAATCTGAGGCTCATTCTCGTCCTGATTCCCCTCTGGACGAGCCTCCTGGTCCGGACCTATGCATGGATAATGATTCTGGGAAGAAACGGAATCATAA
Organism: Deltaproteobacteria bacterium; assembly: GCA_019308905.1. Taxonomy (NCBI): domain Bacteria; kingdom Pseudomonadati; phylum Myxococcota; class Myxococcia; species Deltaproteobacteria bacterium. Next base: position 33,376 of record JAFDHF010000040.1, on the reverse strand, counting down.
ACCAGACCCTCATGAAACTGGGACTAATCGATAAGCCTTTAAAGATAATATACAATTCCCTCGGTCTCACGATCGGCATGGTTCACGTCATGATGCCCTTCATGGTCTTGTCCCTTTACAGTGTCATGACCGGGATCGACCGGGGGCTCCTGAAGGCGGCCCAGAATCTCGGGGCGAGGCCGTTCGAGGCCTTTCGAAGGGTATTTCTTCCCTTGAGTATCCCAGGAATCCTGGCGGGGAGCATCCTCGTCTTCGTGATCTCGGTCGGTTTTTTCGTAACGCCGGTGCTGCTAGGCGGGCCGAAGGAGATGATGATCTCCATGATAATCGACCAGGCGGTCTCTGTCCTGCTCAACTGGGGATTCGCCTCCGCAGCCTCTTTCCTGCTCTTGTTCCTGATAATCGGGATACTCCTGACATCCGGCAGGATCGTCGGATTCGACAAGCTCTGGGGCAAAAGGGTATGAGCATATCCGCCAAGGAATACGGCCGGGAAAGGGATATGGGGAAAATCTCCCTATCCCTTATGTCCTACATGATTCTCGCTTTTCTCGTATTGCCCGTGTTCATAATAATACCCCTCTCTTTTGAGGCGCAACGTTACCTCGAATTCCCGCCCAGGGGGTTCTCGCTCCAGTGGTACAGGAGCTTCTTTTCCAACTACGAGTGGACGACTGCCACCTGGACGAGCTTCAAGGTCGCCTTCTCCGTGACACTCCTGGCGACTTTCCTCGGCACCCTAGCCGCCTTCTGCTTTGTCCGCTCCGATTTCGGGGGAAAGGAGCTGATGTACGGGTTTATGCTCTCACCCATGATTCTGCCGGTGATCATACTGGCGATCGCTATCTATTTTTTCTTTGCCAAGCTGAAACTGATAGGCTCCATCCTGGGGCTGACCATTGCACACACGGTCTTGGCTACCCCATACGTAATCGTAATCGTAACCGCTACTCTCCAAGGATTTGATGTCAACCTGGAAAAGGCGGCCATGAACCTCGGAGCAAACCGAATAACGACCTTCTACAGGGTCACTTTCCCCCTCATCAGGACCGGGGTTCTTTCGGCCGCCCTTTTTGCCTTCCTCACCTCTTTTGACGAGGTGATCATAGCGATCTTTATCTGCGGGACTACCGCCAACACGCTGCCCAAGAAAATGTGGGACAGCATGACAATGGAGACCGACCCGACCATAACGGCGATCGCAACGATGCTGATATCCCTCACCGTAACGGTCTTCCTCCTAATCGAACTCTACCGGAGGAGGCAGAAGGCCATGCGGGCAAGCCGGTAAAGGATCTCTCTTCGCGAGGTTACGACATGGATAAAACCATAGACCCGGAAAAGCTGGCCAGGACAAATGTGGAGAAGGCAAAACGACTCATGAGGGACAATGGATTGGATGCTCTCATAGTGAACAGGGTCGATAACTTCAGGTTTCTGACCGCTTATCACTCCATGACCAGTCTTTTCTATATGAACAGGTTCTCGGCCGTCCTGACGGCTGATATGCGGTTCCCGGTTATCCTTCCCAGGATGGTGGACGTCGATGACGTGAAAAGCAACTACCCGTGGTTCGAAGACATAAGGGGAACTCAGCTCGAGATGGATCTCTGGCCGCAGGTCTTCGTGGGCATCCTGCGTGACTACGGCATCCGTAAAGGACGGGTCGGGCTCGACCCCTGGATTCCACTGACGCTTTATGAACCTATGAGAAAGGCGATGCCGGATACGGTCTTTACCAATGCCGGCGAGATCCTGGAATCCGCCCGGGCATCCAAGAGCGAGGAAGAGATAAAACTGATGAGAGAGGCGGTCAGGGTGGCGGACAAAGGCATGCAGGCCTGCCTCGATGCGATCGAAACCGGAAGGACCGAACTCGAGGTGGCTCGAGCAGGCTCCCGTGCCCTGCTCGATGCCGGCGCCGAGCTGCCCCTTGTGACCTACATGGTTGCTTCTGGATTCAATTCGGAGATCAGCAGAGAAGTCCCAACCGATAAGCCGATTGAGATTGGTGAATCCGTGGTCATCGACGGCGGGGGATATACCGGGGGCTACTGCGCTGAATTTGCCAGAACAGGCTTTGGGGGATCTCCATCTTCCGAATGCAGGCGCATGTACGAGGTGGTCTATGAGGCTGAGCAGAGGGCCATCGAGATGCTGAGACCGGGGAACCTCTCCCATGATGTGGATGCTGCGGCAAGAGAGGTTATTCGAAAAGCAGGATACGAGAGTTTCGGATACCAGCACGTGACCGGGCACGGCCTGGGGTTGAGCGTCCACGAGAGGCCGCTGATCGGACCTCCTGATTACACAAGAAACGTGGAATTACAGGAAGGAATGATCGTAGCCGTCGAGCCCGGTATCTACAAACCAGGGGTAGGCGGGATCAGGCTCGAAGATATCGTTCTCATAACCGACGGAAAGCCCGAGATACTTACGAAAACCGGCTACGAACCGCTGGTTTGATATCCTGCCATGTAAGATCTCCGTTTCGGCAAACCGAATTCCTTACGATGCAGAGGAGGAGAAAAGATCATGAGTCTCAAGGACAGCCCTCAATACTACCACGAGGTTCTGAAGCGCATTCCACCCCGGCCGACCCCCGCTTTCGAGGACGAGGAGATGCAGGCCCGGGTCTGGGGCCGCAGATGGGGGGTCTACAACGACGTCGGAACCCTGAAGATGGTATTGGTCCACCGTCCCGGGGAAGAGATCAACCGCATGAGGCCGGACAGATACGACGCCGGCATCGAAGCTCTCATCGACGACCGGGAGCAGTGGTACTGGCGGGGCAAGGAGCCCCCGGACTTGAAGAAGATGCAGGCGGAACACGACTCCATGGTGGCTGCCCTGCGGGCCGAGGGGGTAGAGGTGGTCTATGTGGACGGATCTCCCAGGGATCCTAAGGCGATGTTCACCCGGGACAACGGTGTGGCCGTCCGCGGCGGGGCGATCATCGGCCGTATGGGTCCGGTAGGCGAAGAGCCTGGAACCGGCCGCCGGGGTGAGGAAGCCTTTGTGATGCGAAAACTCGTGGAGATGGGAATGCCGATTCTCCGTACCGTACACGGCACCGGACTCTTCGAAGGGGGGAGCTTCGCCTTCCTTGACGAAGAGACCGCCGTCATAGGCCTCTCTTACCGGCAGAACGAGGAGGCCGCAAGACAGCTCGAGGAGGTCCTGGCGGTCCAGGGTGTTACCCTTATCAGGGTTCCACTGACCGGATACAGTCTCCACATAGACGGGGCGATCGTGATGGTGGATCACCGGCTTGCCCTGGTGAACGTGACCCGTCTCCCTTACTGGTTCCTGGATCTTTTGAAGGAGAGGAAGATCCTTACGGTGGAGGTTCATCATGCCGACAACTCTATGGTGCTGAACTGTCTGGCCCTTCGACCCGGTAAGGTTCTTCTGGCTATCAACAACGGAGAGGAAACCGCCCATCGCCTGGAGAAGGCAGGGGTGGAGGTCATTCCCATAGACTACTCCCAGTGCCAGAAAAACGGCGGGGGGATTCACTGTTCGACAATGCCTCTGATCCGTGAAAGGGATTGAAGGAATTTCGACCGATTTCAGAGAGGTGCCTGCTTCCGGTGCATCGCCGGGCCTGCCGGTGGAGAGGAGATCAACAGGGTGTCGACTGGTTTCACGGGCATTCGAGGATTCGGGGGGACGAGATGAATGAGAAGGTGGATGACTACAAGAGGATGATCCTGGAGGAAGTCGAGAGCAAGCCCGAGACCTTTCTCGAAATCCTATCGAGATCGGTTCAATGTAATACCGACAACCCACCCGGCGATACCCGCTCCCTGGCAGGTTATCTCGGCGAGCTCCTGGACGAAGAAGGACTGCCCGTGGCTATCTACGACCCGGTAGAGGGGAACCCCAATATCGTCACCTTTGCAGGCGAAGAGAGTGGACACCCACACCTGGTCCTGAACGGCCACCTGGATCAGTTCCCCGCCGACGACCCTGCAGTCTGGACAGTGCCTCCTTACTCTGGTCTGATCCGGGAAGGCAGGGTTTACGGCCGGGGCGTCTCGGACATGAAAGGTGGTATGATCGCTTCTCTTTCCGCTCTTCTCCTGATCCACCGGCTGGAGGTACCGATCAGGGGGCGCCTCACCTTCATGGGTGTTTCAGACGAGGAGACGGGCGGAAAGTGGGGAACCCACTGGTTGCTGGAAAACCGCCCTGAGCTTCGAGGAGATGCCTGCCTCAACGGCGAGCCCTATGCGCCCGACGTTGTCGGCGTGGGGGAGCGAGGGGCCTATAGGGTTGTCATGCGGGCCGAGGGCGAGCCCATGCACGGGTCGCTCAGCGCCGGAGACAACGCAATAATGAAAATGGCTCAGGCACTTCTGTCTCTCCGGCCCATTCTTCAAGAGAAAGCCCGAATCCCCGAGGACATGGTGGAAGTGATCGAGAAGGAAAAGAACTACACCCGCAGCCCCCAGGATGTTGGCCGCCAGTGGATGCTCGACCATCCGTCGTACAACGTGGGCGTGATCCGGGGCGGGACGAAGATAAACGTGGTACCTCGATACTGCGAAGCAGAGGTCGACATCCGGCTTCCCCTGGGCATGTCCCCGGAACATATCGAACAGAGGGTCAAGGCTCTCTTGAACGAGGCGGAATGCCGGGACGTCAAGATCAGTGAGATCATCTCCTTCAGGAAGCCCTCCTACACTCGGCTCGACGAACCCCTGGTGAAGATCGTCAAGGAAAACGCCGCGCGTGTAACCGGGAAGGAACCCATCTATTTCATCGGCATGGGAGGCACGGACGGCCGGTTCTTCAGGAGGAGGGGTATACCCACCGTCATCTACGGCCCCAGGCCATTCAACATGGGCGGTATCGACGAGCACATCCTGGTGGACGAGTTCCTGACCGTCATCAAGGTTCACGCTTTTTCAATCATAGATTATCTCGGCCTGCGCAGCTGAGCGGCCACCCCATGGCCACCTCCCTAGTGCCTAGGACGCACCTGCCCTCGCTGCGCGAATCATGACCGCCACCTCCGCCACCCGCCGCCCCAGGGCGCGGGCGGCGTCCATTGCCAGGGTATCGCCTTTTACCGCGTCTACCACCCTTCCCTTGTCCGGATACGTCGTGGCCCCGGCTCCAAGATAACATCCGGGCAGGCCCTCGGTGCTGGTACCCACAACGATCATGTCCTGGATGAGAAAATAATGATGGATGGCCTGGATCGCCGTCTCCTGGCCTCCATTGCGGTTCGCACCCACGGCTACGGCACCACCGACCACGTTCTTCAGCGCGGAACGGTACCGGGTCCTTCCGTAGCGGGACAGAGGCTCGGTGCGGTCCATGAAGTTCTTGAGGAGGCCGCTCACGCCACCGTAGTAGACGGGGGTTGCCAGGATCAGGCCGTGGGTCAGGGCCAACTCAGAGTAAACCAATTCCATGTCATCTCCGTGGGCGGGGCACGGTCTCTCCGGAAGTGGCCTGTCATTTGAACAGCCGAAGCAGCCCATGCAGGGCTTTATATTCAGGTTGCGAAGTTCGAGGAGTCGCGTCTCGACCCCCTGAACCGAATTCGCCCCGTTCAGGGCTTGTTCCAGAAGAATGCGGGTATTGCCCTGCCTGGGACTCCCAGAGATTCCAACTATCCTGGTCAAAGTCGTCTTCTCGACTCCTTTCCCGGGGTGGTCTTCATGGCGTCCTAGGCCCCCGGAAGCCGGCACCCGATACCTGTTCTCCGGCCTCATCTTATGAAGGAAGGCAGGACGTTCTCCCAACCAGGAGCCTCCTCCAGCCACCCGAATACTTACCGACGAGGCCCGTTTCCGACGGCACCCCCTACTGGTGCCTGCTCTGCCAGAATCCCGCGATTTCTTCACCCTTTGCGATCCAGGTACCCTCTTTTGCCTTCATATAGGTCAGAAGATCGTCGATCAACTTCACCCGGCTGAAACGGCCGCTTATCTGGGGGTGGAACAGAAGATCCAGGAAAGCCCCGTTTTGATTTATGCCGTTGAACTCCTCCGTCCATATCTCGAAGACCTTTGAGCAGCTGGAAATACCCCTGCGTACCGGCTCGGAGAGGGTGAAGAAAAAATACGAGCTGTCATCCCACATCCACTGGATCGGAAGCTCCACGAGTCTCGAGGGCTTTCCCTCGTACGACCAGAAATAGGGGTAGTCGTCATCCATCATGGTAGACGAATAGAGGAAGCCGTACTCATGCATGAGGCGAATCGTGGCTTCCGTTATCTCCGCCATGGGAGAGCGGAGCCCCTTTGGACGGATCTTCAGGATCCGGTCGAAGATGTCGAGGCACCTCTCCATGATCTCCTTTTCCTTCTCGTAGCCTGCATTCAGGTCGAACTCGTGGAGGTAACCGTGATAGGCCACTTCGTGCCCCCTGTCGAGTACATCCCGCGCCATGTCAGGATACTTCTCGATTATCCATCCCGGAATGAAGAAGGTACCCTTGACACCGTGCTTCTCAAGAACATTCAGAATCTTCGGCACCCCGAACCTCGGCCCATAGGACCCTTGGGCCAGATTCGAAGGCCGATGCCAGTTCTCCGGATTCCTGGAGATCCAAAGGGTCTCACCATCCACGTCGAAGCTGAACATCACTGCACATCGAAATCCCTCGGGCCAACAGTCCCCTCTTGTTTCGGCACGATTCTCCATCGGTATTCTCCTTGCTTGCTTGGTTGACTCCCTTCCATCCTTCTCTCAACCTCTATTCTCGACCCTCTGTTTCTCGTCTGTTCAAAAACCGAAACGATGGCACGCTTTTCTTACCAGCCTAGATCGACCCCCCAATCCGTGCCATCCTCAATCCAACCAGTCTAGGTAATCGAAAGCCGTGAGCGTGTGCACCTTCACCGTGTCCATCAGGTCTTGCACCGTAATGAACTCGTCCTGGGCACCCATCCGGTGGGATCGGGGTCCATAGACACAGGCAGGAATCCCCTTTTGGCGGAAGAACCTGCAATCGGTAAGCCCGATACCGCTGCTGGGAAAGACGCGGCGACCTCTTACCGCCTCCGCATTCTTCAAGGTAAGCTGGACGATCTCCTCCTCCACAGGGGTATGGTTCGGCTCGATCATATGGAGGACCCGGTATTCGATTCCCTGGTACCGAGAACCGAGCTCTTGGATTTTCGAGAGTATGTCGGAAGAACGAGCCCCTTGGGGCAGCCGAATATCGACTTCGGCCTTACAATAGTCAGCGACTAGATTCAGCTTCAGACCTCCCGAGATGGTTCCAACGTTGACGGTTATCCTGCTTATGACATCCGTGGCGCCCTCTCCCCTTGCCGCATCTATCGCATTCCTGCCCTCCTCCAGAATCCGCGATACCTCCACAGGGCAGACGTCCAGACTTTCCATGCTCTCAAGCTCCTGAAGGAAGCGGTACATGTTCTGAATCGCGTTGAATCCTGCATGGGTGTAAGCGCCGTGCGCTGCCCTGCCTCTAGAAACGACTTCAACCCAGATGTGCCCCTTTTCTGCAAAATTCACGAGATCACAGGCACTCGGCTCGCCGTTTAGGACCGCATCACCAAGAACCTCGGGCACATGATCGAGAAGCCAGCGTGTCCCCCACTGGCCGCCTGTCTCTTCATCCGACACTAGGGTGAGGACCGCCTCTCCTTTCAACCGGTCCTTCTGTTCCGCGAGGTAGAGGAAAGTCATGATCGAGGCAGTGTCTCCTGCCTTCATGTCAGAAACACCTCGGCCGAAGAGCCTGCCCTCCTCCAGAGTGCCGCTGAAAGGGCCAAGCTTCCAGATGGCCCGATCTCCGGCCGGATAAGTGTCAAGGTGACCGTTGAAAACCAGCCGCCTTCCTTTCTCCCTGCCCTGTATTCTGGCAACGAGGTTGGGCATGTTGGTTTGGGGAGCATAAACACGGAACTCAAGGCCTTTCTCCTCAAAAAGGGATTCCAAGAAGGCGACGATCTCCCTTGTATCACCAGGAGGGTTTTCGCTTGGGATCTGAGTCAATCTCTGACAGAGGTTCACAATCTCGGTTTCTTCGGATTCGATCCGATACAGGAGAGTTTCAGGATTCACGAATACATCCTCCTAAACCACTTGAACGACAAAGAACAAAACGCCGCGCAAGGCCCTCATTGAATGAGATTCAGGGGATCTCGGCACCATCTTCCCACGGATCGAGACTCGGAGGCGAGAGTTCATCCACAGAACGGTGAGCCGGATCTTCCGACGTCAACCGCGGCCAGAGCCTTTCGCCCGCCTCCTGAAGTCTACGGTTCAGTGCCGACTCATCGACCCCCTTGACCTTTCCGCCCTCGACCACGGTTCTGCCGTTCACTATCACTGTCTCCACGTCCTCGGCCTCGGCATTGTAGACGATGTTTTTCACAGGATCCCGCAAGGGGACCATATTGGTGCTCCGGCCGGAAAAGATCACGATGTCGGCCTTGGCACCAGGTGAAAGACGGCCGAGGTCGTCCCTGCCCAGGGCCTTGGCACCACCAAGGGTCGCCGCATTGAACACATCGGCGGCCTTTGTCGAGGCGGTGTTCCGCTCGGCGGTCTTGGATAATACCGCCGCCCACCGCATGGCATGGATCATGTTCTGGGGGCAGGTGTCCGTGCCGAGACACATGGTAATTCCTGCCTGTTGGTACCTGCAAAACGACTCCATGATGATTCCCCGCCGTGCAAAGACCCAAGGGGAATGGGCCACCGAACAACCGGACGAAGCCATGATTTCCAGGTCCCCGGCAGGATAATTGGTCCAGCTCGATCCACCGATGAAGATCGCATGGCCGAGTATGACCCTCTCCTGAAGGAACCCGATGTCACGGAGCCACGCGAGGGGAGTCTTACCGTTTCTCCTGAGCATCTCGTTAAATTCGATAAGAGACTGGGATGCGTGAATGGAAAGAGGAACCTCCAGCTTCCGGGCCAACTCGATGCTCTTGCAAAGAAGCTCCTCGGTACAGGTATCGACCTGTGCAGGATAGAGCAACCCCCGGATAAGGCCGTCGCAGGAACCATCGTGCTTTTCGATGAATTCCACCGCCTCCTCCATCGCCCTCATCCCCTGATCGCCGGACCATTTGTAAAGGACCTGCTTCCCATCCGGGCTGTACCATCTCCCTGACCGATACCCCTGTCCGATATAGACCCTGTTCCCCAAGACAGGGACAAGGGAGGCCAGGTCTTCACCGTAGGAGCCCATCTCCACAACGGTGGTGGTGCCGTTGCGCAGCAGTTCGGCCAGAGAATACTCGAGGCAGACCCTGCACATGTCCCGGTCCGTCGCCTGTCTTTGGATGGGCAGGTAGTCGTAAAGGCCGGAAAAATAGAACTGTGGATTCCCGCAATCCTCAAGGTAAGAGCGGTCCAGAGGCGAACCCGAAAGATGCGCGTGGGTGCTTATGAAACCCGGAGAGACCACCTTCCCCGTTGCATCGATGGTCCTGTCAACCTGCCCGTTGTATCTCTTCCCTACATAGAGGATCTCCCCGCCCCTGTAAACCAACTCACCATCCCTGAGGTGGCGGTGTCTGGTACCGTCAAAGGCGATGATGTGGGAGGCCTTTATCCGTATGTTCTGAGAGGTCATCGGCTTCTCCTTGGCGGCTCTCTTCAGAAACCTGCGGCCTTTTTGTTTGAAGCCGCGAGTTCTGACCGCTTTTCCTCTGGGCCTGTCATTCCGGGAAACCCTGTGCTTCGGAATCCCCCATGAGTCCCGGCAAACAATGAGGAGGCAATGGAAAGACACCCCCTTCCCACCGCCTCCTCCAAGCTGTGCCTTACTTCTCCAGTATCCAGGTATTCCAACGCTCGATAACCTTTGGGGTATTATCCGGACACCACTCGTCTCTGAGCAGCACCTGTTTCTCCTTATTCTCGGGATAACTTGGGAGAACATGTGCCCGCTCTTCGGTAAGCAGTTTGAAAGCATCCTTGTTCACAGGACCGTATGCAAAGAGCTTTGAAAAGTGTGCCTGTCGGCCCGGCTTGGACGCAAAGGCTATGAACTTGAGCGCATTCTCATAGTTAGGAGCGCCTTTTGGGATGAAGAAATATTCGAGGCATATCACCCCCTCATTCCAGATGTAGTCTACAGGTCCTCCCTGCTCCTTTAGTCTCTGAACGCGCCCGTTGTAAGCACTGCCCAAAACGACCTCTTTATCCATGAAAAGCTGCCCTGGTTCCGCACCCTGCCTCCACCACTTCACAACATAGGGCTTTATTTCTGTCAGTTTCTTGAAGGCCCTATCCAGATCCGGATTCACGTATATCTGGTCTTTTGGAAAGCCGTCTGCCAGGAGAGCGAATTCCCAGCCGCCCACACCTGCCGTAGAAAGATCATGGAGTGTTCTCGGTCCTGGGAATTTTTTCACATCCCAGAACTCGGCCCAATTACGAGGATGATGAGCCTTCGAATAAACCTCCGTGCTGTAGGCCATGACGTAGGAAAAATAGAACGTTCCCACGGCATGCGGTTTCTTGGCCTCGGGGTAGAGCCCTTCCAGGGTTTCCTTATCGAAATACTTGTAATCGATCTTCTCCACCAGACCCTGCTTCAGACAGGGCATGAAAATGCCCCCGGCTGCCACCACGACGTCCCACTCTACGTTACCGCTCTGCACCATGGCCTTTACCTTGGACGCCTTTGGGGGCGAAACGTCGATCACCTTGATTCCGGTCGCCTTTTCAAAGGGATCGAAATAGGCTTCCCGCTGGGCTTTCTGGAAGGCTCCTCCCCAGGAAGCGATCACAAGTTCCTTACTCTCGCCGGCAATGGCTGCTGGAGGCAGCACCAACGCCGCTGCAAGCAAAACTACGATGGCTATTCTTCTCATCTGCGTCCCTCCTTCTCTGATGATCTGTTGATTCCAACTCCTTGTTGATCTGTTAGATCGCGAGTAGGCTCTCACCTCCTTCCCACTTCGGCATTTTTTCAGCCGGCAACGTGCCCGAATGAAACGGCCTTTCAGGAAACCTCGGAAGCGATGCTCCAAGAAATTCATGTGAATACCCTCATGTCTGTCAGGCAGAGATCATTCTACCGCCTTTTCCGATGCAGGGAGATTGCGATCATCAACAGGACTGAAAGCCCTATAAGCAACGAAGCGACCGCTGCAATGGTCGGATCGATCTCCAACCTTATCCCGTCCCACATCCTCTTGGGCAAGGTCACGGCATGGGTACCGGCGATAAATATGACTATCACCACTTCGTCAAAAGAGGTGATAAACGCAAAGAGAGCTCCAGAAATCACGGCCGGCCGTATCACGGGCAATGTCACCAGCAGGAATGTCTTCAGAGGATTAGCGCCCAGGCTGAGAGAAGCCCTTTCGAGAGTCTCATCGAAGCCTTTCAAGGCAGAGCTTACGATCACCAGTACAAACGGGATCGCAAGAATCGTATGCGCGATGACCACCCCAGCTTTTGTCCCCACCATATGGAGCCTTGAGTAAAAGAAATAGATGGCTACCGCACTGATTATAAGGGGGATTATCATCGGCGAGACTGCCAGAGCATAGATCATGTTCTTGCCCGGGAACCGTCCTTTTACCAAGGCAACCGCGAGAATCGTACCGAGCACGGTCGCGAGGATACAGACTGCAGACGCGATCTGTAGACTCGTCCAGGTCGCCTCCATCCAATCCCGACTCGTAAAATAGTTCTCGTACCACTGCGTCGAAAAACCCGGAGGAGGGAACTGGAGAAACCGCGACGAGCTGAACGAGATCGGTACAACCACAAAGGTCGGTGCAACCAGGAGCAAAAACACAAACCCACAGAATACATAGAGGATGTAGGAGGACACCTTCTGAGAAAGAGGCTTCAGACTTGCAGGAGTTCGGCTCGATCTCATCCCACCTATCCACCAAAGGTTCTGTCCACACCGAAGTATCTGGTGTAAACGGAAAAAAGTACGAGTGTAATGATCAATAGGATCACTGACATCGCAGAAGCGAATCCCCAATTGAGCAGGGTGTTTACCTGGGTTTCGATAAACATGGATATCATCACGTCTGAAACGCCTCCCAACAGAGCGGGAGTGATGAAAAACCCCAGGGCTATAATAAAGACCAGAAGGCCTCCCCCGCCGACCCCTGGAAGACTCAGAGGTAGAAAAATGCGGAGAAAAACCTGGACTGGATTCGCCCCCAGGTTCTCCGCCGCCTTCATCAGCCCCTTGTCAATTCCCACCATTACGCTGTAAAGAGGAAAGATCATGAAGGGCAGAAGAATCTGGACCATCCCCACATAGACGCCGAAAAGGTTGTGCATCAACTTTAGGGGTGAAGATGTAATCCCTGATTTGATCAAGAACTGGTTGACCAGCCCGTTCCTGCCCAGAATCACCATCCAGGCATAAGTGCGGACCAGTATTGCTGTCATGAAAGGCAGGATCACCAAGATCATCAGGAGATTTCTCACCCTCGGCGGAATATTGGCAAGGAGATAGGCCACGGGGTACCCCAAGACAAGACAGAACACGGTCACGCTGGCTGCCATCTTGAAAGTTTCAACCAGTACACGGGAGTATGCAGGAATCTTGAAGAAATGCATGTAGTGTTTCAAAGTGAAATCAGGATCGAAGAAGCTTATGGTCAACATCCGCGCAATGGGATATGCGTAAAACGTAAGCAAGAGAAGGACCGGTCCCAAGAGAAGGAGCAACCATCGCACCTGAGCTCTTCGGCCAAGGATCCGGGCGGTCTTCGAAACGACATATGAGTGGGAAGCTTGTTTGCGTGGGTTCATGGCTGCCTGTTCTCTACACAACGGAGTTGTCTCTTTCGTTCCACCCGATCATGACCTTCTCGCCTTTCTTAATAAGGCGGTTGAGGGACTTGTTTTGCTGCCTTATGGTCAGAACGGTTCCCTCCCGCACGATCCTGGCTCTGAACATCGTGATGTCCCCGAGATACGCTGTCTCTTCGATCACAACCTCTACCAGGTTTGGAAAGGAATGTCCTTCCACGGCAAAGGAGATTTTTTCAGGCCTCACAACCAGGTGTGCCTCCTTGCCGGGGGGTTTGTCCTTGCCGGAAAGAGCCACAAAGCGCATCCCACCATCGCTCACAAAGAGGCAGGTCTGGTCTCGCTGTTGCTCGATCCTACCCTTTATGAAATTCGACTCACCGATAAAGTCAGCCACGAAATAGTTTACTGGATTGTCATAGATCTCGGTGGGCGACCCTATCTGCTCGATCTTGCCCTCGTTCATCACCGCGATTCGATCCGACATTGTCATGGCCTCACTCTGATCGTGGGTTACGTAGATCACGGTGATACTGAGTGCCTGGGTAATCTGCTTGATCTCCAACTGCATGTGTTCGCGCAGCTTCTTGTCCAATGCACCAAGGGGTTCATCCATGAGGAGGACGTAAGGGTTGAATACCAGAGCCCTGGCCAAGGCTATCCGCTGCTGTTGGCCACCGCTGAGCTGCCGGGGGAAGCGTTTCTCATAACCAGAGAGCCTGACGAGTTTCAAAGCCTCCCTGATCTTCTCTGACATCTCCTCTTTACCAACTTTTCTCATTCTCAGGGGAAAGCCGATATTCCGCTCAACCGTCATGTGAGGGAAAAGGGAATAGTTCTGAAAAACCATTCCTATCCCCCGCTTGTATGCCGGCTTGAACATGATAGGCTCCCCGTCGATGCTGATCTCACCGCTGTCCGGGATCTCGAATCCCGCAATCATCATTAGGGTGGTCGTCTTTCCCGACCCGCTGGGGCCAAGAAGGGTAACAAACTCACCCGGCTTGACCTCGAGAGATATGTTATCCACTGCAACCACTTCGCCGAAGCGTTTGACCAAGTTGTAGATCCCGACTGTAGCTCCTCTTTTCACCTTTACCATGCCCGAATCTCTTATCCCCAGATGTTTCTGTTCCGTTGGTATTGCAGAACCTCTGATTGTCGATTTCCGTCTCGTCCCTTGCGAATCAAATCGCACAGGGCATAGGAATTCTCATCAGGAGTTCTCCTCTTGATTCTGAACCAGTATTGTTATCCTGTCGCCCGTGTAGAATCGGCTGGACCGCTCCCCAAAGGACTCCTGCAACATGATCTCGGCATCCCAGCCAGTACAATGGCCCGACCAGATGTGTCCTATGCTGAATTCGGAGAGGGATTCTATGGTTTTCTTCCTCACTTCCTCGCCTAGATCGATGAGATGCAATCCCCCTATGACGCCGTAGACCGTAGGGTTCCCGGTGATTTCCCGGGCGGCCTTGATGGTATTGACTATTCCGGCATGGCAGCAACCGGTTACAACAACGATTCCCTTCCTCCCCATGTTCAGGACTATCGCCATGTCATCCAGTTCGGGATCTGGAACAAATTCGCCCTCCTTGAGGACATAGACACCTGTCTCCGGCTTTTCAAAATCCGTGCGCCTGGGAATCGTCCCGCTGACCCAGACACCGGGAAAGAGTTCCAACGGTTCCTTTATGAGGAGCAGGCGGGATTGGGGCAGGCGGCCGAGATCCCCGGGGTCTAGACCGATGTAATGTACACCTTTCCGGCGCGTACTGAAAACAGGCCGGGTTATCTCCGTATGGGCAACAACCTGGAATCGGGCTCCCTCTGCCTCCAGAATGCCCGCCAGACCTCCTGTGTGATCATAGTGGGAATGGGACAACACAAGAGCATCAATGCTCTCCATGGTGACCCCCAGGGCTTCCATGTTGTGGAGAACCGGTTCAGCCGTCCAGCCCGTGTCAAAGAGAATTCGGCGGATCATTTCGCCTGACCACCGGCACTCAATGAGCATAGAAAGCCCGAACTGCGACCAGAGGGCGTTCACGTAGGGCGACCGGTCACATACCAATATGGTTATCTCCACGCCTATGGGATTTTCCTTGTCGATCTCTTTACCGTACACCTCACCTCACCCTTCTCAAAGTATGAGCCATCGCCTTCCCGGGATAACTTCAAGTCCACGTTTAGGGCCAAAGCTAACAGCAGAGCCAAGAAAATCCAGATACTCCGGCCTACGGCAGCTTTCGGAATCACTCGCACACCCCACCATCCTGCAAGAGCTTTTCGACGCGGTCTTCACAGGTCGAATATCCCCTCTTCGGTCTGCTCCTGGAGCAAGCCGTC
Source organism: Deltaproteobacteria bacterium (assembly GCA_019308905.1). NCBI lineage: Bacteria > Pseudomonadati > Myxococcota > Myxococcia > Deltaproteobacteria bacterium. Next base: position 18,289 of record JAFDHF010000040.1, on the reverse strand, counting down.
AAAGGCACGCCGCCACAATTCCTCCATCTCCTTCCTGCTCGTCGTCCGGGGGTTCAAGGTCACGCAACCGTCTTCCAGACTCTTGTCAACGAGCATCCCCAGATCCTCTTCCCTGACCCCGACTTCCCTGAGGGATCTAGGGATACCCAGATCCCTGTTCAGAGCCACCACCGCGCTGCACGCCCTGAAGGCCAGGCTCCGATCGGATAGCCCCGGAACCTCGAGCCCCATGGCTCTCGCCGCGGCGGCGAACTTCCCTTCCCGGGCTATCAAGTTGAACTCCATCACGTAGGGCAGTATCACTGCGTTGGCGAGACCGTGGGCCATGTCATAGGTCGCCCCCAGTTGGTGGGCCATGGCGTGTACGTTACCCACACCGGCGTTCGTAAAGGCCAAGCCCGCCGCAGCCTGTCCGTACATAACCTTTGTTCTGGCATCCACGTTCCCGCCGTCCGCGTAGGCGATTCTCAGGTTCTTGGAAATCAGATCTATGGCTGTCAGGGCGAGGCCGTCTGTCAGATAAGAGTCGTTTCTCCCCACCAGTCCTTCTATTGCGTGAGTCAGAGCATCCATGCCCGTCTGAGCGGTCGCTGCCTGGGGCAGGCTGACCGTCATCAAAGGGTCGTCGATCGCCACATCGGGTGTGACCCTCTCTGTAACTATCTGCATCTTCCACTTCCGTTCGGTGTCTGTGATCACGGCCGCACGGCTTACCTCGCTCCCGGTGCCTGCCGTGGTATTGACCGCTATGTACGGCAACATTCTCTTCGGGAGGAGGTCGACCCCGTCGTAGTCCCTGACCTCGCCACCATTGGTGGCGAGAGCCGCTATCATCTTGCCCGCATCTATGGCGCTCCCTCCGCCGACTCCGACCACGACAGGAGCCCCCCCCTTCCCGAGCATCGACAGCCCATCACTGACGTTTTCCGAAGTAGGATTCGCCTGAACTTCTGAGAATACATCCACCTCGAGGTCCTTCGCCTTCAGGCTCTCGAGGACTCTGTCGACCAATCCCGCGGACAAAACACCGGGGTCTGTGACGATCAAAACCCTCTTTCCTCCGAGTCTTATGACTTCCTCACCCACGGCCTTGACACTCCCGCACCCAAAGAGCATTCGACGAGGAGCATACAACCATGTCAGTTTTCCGTCCATTAGGCATTCCTCCTTTTTTTCACCTCACTTCTAGACAACCAGATACCGTTCAACCACGGCTTCTCTGTCCATTTGACTCACTGCGCCGCCTTCCACGACCACTCCCTTTTCCATGACGTAGTAGTCTTGTGCCACGCCGAGGGCCATTTCGATGTTCTGCTCGACGAGCAGTATTGTCAGCCCCTCGCTTTCATTGATTCTTGCCAAAAGCTGGAGAATCTCGTCCACGATGTTCGGCTGCACCCCTTCTGTCGGCTCGTCGAGGAGAAGCATTCCCGCTTCACCGGCCAGGGCCCGAGCGATCGCAAGCATCTGCTGTTCTCCACCACTGAGCGTACCCGCCTTCTGTCTCCGCCTCTCAGCCAGGACGGGGAATAGTTCGAATAGCTTGTCGAAGATCACGGGATTCTTTTGCCGCTTGTCACGGAGACCCATCCTGAGGTTTTCGTGAACCGTCAGGTACGGAAACATCCGGCGTCCCTGCGGAACGTAGCCTATACCCAGGGCATATATTTCATACGGCCTGAGCCCTTCTATTCTCTCTCCTCGATAGGTGATACTCCCACGGCTGGCAGGGGTCAACCCCATTATGCTCCTCAGCGTGGTCGTCTTACCCATCCCGTTCCTGCCAAGGAGACAGGCGAACCTGCCTCGCCCGACCTGCAGAGAAACCCCATGAAGAACGTGACTGACCCCGTAGTATGTATGTACGTCATCCAGGATCAGATCGGCTGTCATCCTACTGTCTCCCCCTCCCCAGGTAGGCCTCGATCACCCGGTCGTCAGCCTTGATCTCATCGTAGGTGCCCTCTGTCAGAAAACCACCCCTGTAAAGAACCGTAATACGTTCCGAGACAGACCGCACGAAGTCCATGTCGTGTTCGATAACCAGTATGGTCAATTCACCCCTGAGTCGCCTGATCAATTCCGCAGTCTTCTCCGTCTCTTCGCGTCCCATGCCGGAGGTCGGTTCATCGAGGAGCAGAAGCGTGGGCTCTGTCGCCAGAGCCATGCCGATTTCAAGCCACTGCTTCTCCCCATGGGAGAGTGTTCCGGCCGGTTCACCACTCTTCCCGCTCAAGCCGATTCGCTCCAGGATCTCTGAAACCCGGTCATCAAGACTCCCAGAGCCATTTCTCCCGGATCCTTCCTCACGCCCCCGCCGACACCCGGCGATCCCGAGACGTATGTTGTCCGAGACGGAGAGTCCGTTGAAGACATTCGTTATCTGGAATTTGATGCTTATCCCCAGACGGGCTCTCTGGTCCGGTCTCAAGCCGGCTATGTTCCTGCCCTGATAGATTATCTTGCCTGTGGTAGGCCGTTCACGCCCGATTATCAGATTGAAGAGAGTCGACTTTCCCGCCCCGTTCGGACCGATTATTCCCCTGAGCTCACCACGACCAATACCGAGGTTGAGGTTCTGAAGTGCCCAAAGTCCTCCATAGCGCTTACCTAGGTTACTTATCTCCAACACCATGCTGAGGTCCCTTCTCCCAGAACATCTTCTTGAAAACCCTCCGGCCATGCACCCCGTGGAGATAGCTGCCGAGCCCGACAATGCCGCTCTTTGCAAACAGAACCACGATGATGAACATGGCGCCCATCAAAAGCTGCCAGTATTCAAGGGCGACACCGCCAAGCCAGTATCCAACGCCACGGACGATGATCGAGCCCACGAGACCGCCAAACAGGGTTCTCCTCCCGCCCACCGCCACAAACACGACCACCTCCGTGGAGAGCATTACTCCGAGAAGCTCAGGCGCGACGTATCCCGACTGTGCCGCAAACAGGCAACCGGCAAAGCCGGCCACGGACGATGAAAGAACGAATATGGTGAGTTTGACCCTCGCGGTACTGATACCGAGGTACTGGAGCCTATCCTCATTATCCCGGAGCCCGTCGACCAGAAGCCCGAACGGCGATTCCAATATCCAGCGGAGCAGGCATATGATCACGCTGGATGATAAGGCCACCAACATAAAACCGCTGACTGCCCCTCCGAAGGAGAGAGCGACTCCAGGAAATTCAAGCCTTAGGGGCGGCACATTCGCAATGCCGGTGTAGCCCCCGAACAAGCTCGGCCAGGCCAGTGCCAGTGAAGACATGAGGAAGGACAGGGCCAAGGTCACTATCGTGAAATACGGACCCGTCACGTGTCCGTAGAAGAGAAAATAGCCCAAAAGAAAGGCCAAGAGAGCAGGGACGACCGTCCCTATTACCAAACCCAGCAGACCGGCTGCTGGTGGTATAGCCGCTACCCGGCCCGTTGTTATGATTGCATAGCCGAAAGACCCCAACCCGAAGAATGCAGCCTGCCCGAAACTGAGCATCCCCCCGTAACCCCATAGGAAATCCACACTCGCCGCGAACAGTCCCAGTATCAGGTATGTGGTCAGTTGGACGAGCCCACTCGGTCCGCCCAGCAGAAGGTACCAGAGAAGACCGGTCCCACCGGACAAAGCAAGTACTCCCAAGCCGGATGGGATGCTGTGTGTAAAGCCTCTGCTGCTCATCGACTCATCTTCGTGAGAATATGCCTTGGGGCCGGAGACGAACGATTATGATGGCGATGGTCAAAACCACAACCTGTGCCCCCACGGACGATCCGAAGTAGGCAACAATTCCTTCTGCGCCGCCGATGACGCTCGCGCCCCCGACCACCCCGAGGAGAGTTCCCACCCCTCCGACTATGACCGTAAGGAACCCTCGAACGACGAACACCGGCCCCATAAAGGGCTGCACCGTGATAAGGGGAGCTATCAATCCGCCTGCAAGACCGGACAGGCCGGCTCCGATGGCGAAAGACAGCGAATAGATGGGAGGGCTGGCTATGCCCAGACATTGGGCCATCTCCCAATCCTGCAAGACAGCCCTGGTCTTGATGCCGAAAGTGGGAAACCGGAATATGGCCAGGACCCCAAGGGTTACACCTATCGTAATGATCAGAACGACGAGTTTGTAGATCGGAAAAGGAAGGCCGAATATCTCTACCGCACCCTCGATGGGCGAAACGACCGGCTTGGGTTCTGGCCCGAATATAAGCCGCACGGCCTGTTGAAACATCAATGACAGGCCCCACGTAGCAAGCAGGGCGTCTATCGGACGGCCATACAACCGGGAAATCAGACTCCGCTCTAGAAAATAGCCTATGATTCCAACCGAGACGGCGCCGAGAAGAATGCCCACCCACACGCCCAGTCCCAGCATGTTTCCAACGACCACGCCGTATGCTCCGAGCATGAGAAACTCACCATGGGCCAGGTTCAGAACATTCATGAGCCCATAGATGATCCCCAGTCCCAAGCTGACAAGCACCAGCACGCCTATGATCAGCGCGGTGTTGAACCCCTGCAGCAGGAATATGTCCCATTCCATATCACACTTGAGCCTCTGTTCACCGTCCCAAAGGAGGTTGAGATCGAGGAATGAATGTTCCCGGGTTTTCTCCTACTGGAACGAGACAAAGCGTACCCGAATCTCGAAAAACCGGCAGTCCTCTCCCTCGGCCTCTGTCTTGTGGAGGCCCTGCCTCCCAGGGGCCTCCACAAAAACGAGAGGGAAACACCGGTATGAATCTCAAAGATCCAATGACTTTTACCACTTAGGCTTGCGCTGATCCTCACCGGGCTGGACCTGGCCGAAGTCCTTAATGACCCTGTATTCGCCGTCATGCACCCGAGCGATGTATGAGGGTCTGGCCGTATGATTGTCGATGGCCCGCATGGTCACACGGCCCTCCGGTGCTTCCACCGAGAGACCGGCCATGGCCTTCCGTACCGCTTCGCCCTCGGTAGTTCCCGCCTTTTTCACGGCCTTGGTCCAAAGGAGCAGCACCGAGTAGCACGACTCGATCAAGGTCGTCGCCCGCATGGGCTCGAAGGCATGATACTTCTCTACGAACGCTTTGGCCCTGGGCTTGTCGAGATTCTCGAACCATCCAAAAGATGCCAGGTTGCCCTCTGCAGCCTTCTTTCCCATGGCATCGACATAGGTCTCCAGGTCGACCATGGATGCGTACTGGATGTGTTTCTTGAGACCGTAATCATTGAACTGCTTGGCGAAGGCCACCGCGTCTGTGCCGACCATGATGCTGAAAAGCACATCGGGTTTTGCTCTTCTAATTCGGGTAATCACCGAGGAGAAATCCGTCGTACCCATCGCGATCAGTTCTTCACCGACGTTCTTACCCCCGGCACCCGAGAGATACCTGTTCACGACTCTTGCCGATTTCTGCGGGAACTCGTAATCAGATCCGAGGATGTAGAATTTCGGGCCGTAGTTCTGGACCAACCATGGGACGTATTTCTCGGTCTGCTGTTCCGGCACTTCACCTGTGATGAACATCAGGGGGTGGTAAGCTCCACCCTCATAGAAGGTGAAATACAAGAACGGCACACCGGCGTCCACGACGGTGCGATAAGTCGCCGTCCTCTCGGCGCTGAGTATCGGGCCGATACACACGTCTGGATGCTTAGCCATAACGCGCTTCATCTTCTCATTGGCGGTCTTGGGATCCGAGGCACTATCCTCCACTATCAGCACGATCCTCCTGCCCAACAGCCCTCCGGATTCGTTGACTTCCTTCTGCCAGAGCTTGATCGCCCCCAGGGAACCCTGCCCGTCTGCGGCGATGAACCCGCTCAGCGCGATCACGACCCCCACCTTGATGGGGGATTGGGCAGCCTGAACGGCCCGGGGAACGGAAAGCCCGAACAGCAAAAGACCAAGCACAGCCCCACGGCAAACGAGTCTTGTACATGCATGACCTTGACGCAAGAGTCTCCCCATCTCATCCTCCTTTTGTTTGGGGTTCACTATCAAAACAACTCCAACCCAAGTCCGATTTTGCTTTGAATTCCTCACCCCCTTTCGATTTCTGATTGAGATTCCTTGATGCGAACGCCCCCTTACCTTCTCTCCACTCACCCGATCAGCAGGGCCATTAGGGCCTTCTCGGTGTGCATCCGGTTTTCTGCCTGATCCCATACAACCGAATGGGGACCCTCTACGATCCCATCCGTCATCTCCTCCCCTCGATACCCGGGAAGACAGTGCATGAAGATGAAGTCCGACGCGGCGACCTCCACCGCCTCCTCGTTGATCTGATAAGGGCCGAAATCCCTGACCCGCTTCTCTTTCTCCTTCTCCGCGGCTCCCATACTATGCCAGGTGTTGGCATACACCACGTCAGCATCCTTCAAGGCCTCTTTCAAATCACGGGTGAAGACGATCCTCGTCCCACCCCGTCCCGCAGCTTCCTCGGCAAACTGCCTGACCTTCGGATTCGGCCCGTATCCCTCGGGACCTGCCACATAGACGTCAAAACCCATCAGGCCGCCTCCGACCATCAGGGAATGACAGACATTGAAGATGTCGCCTGCATAGGCCAGTTTCAAACCCTTCAGGCCACCCTTCTTCTCCCGTATTGTCAGCAGATCGGCCAATCCCTGACAGGGATGGGTGAGGTCAGAAAGGGCGTTGATCACCGGGTTCTTCATGTACCGGGCGAATTCCTCGAGGCGGTCCTGACCGAAGGTCCTCATGACCAAGGCGTCACAGTAGCGGTCGATCACCCGGGCCGTGTCTTTTATGGGCTCCCCGCGGGCCAACTGCATTTCGTCAGGACGCATGTAGAAGCTCTGGGCTCCGAGATGGGCGATCGCGGCCTGAAAAGACGTCCTGGTCCTGGTCGAAGGCTTCTCGAAAACCACCGCCACGGTCTTGCCGCGGAGATACTCATGGGGCTCCCCACGGGCCAGCTTCATCTTGAAATCGTAAGAGACGTTCAAGATGTCGTCTATCTCCTCCCTGTCGAAATCCATGAGTGTCAAGAAATCCCTGCCTCTGAATCTGTTTCTCATACCAACCTCCTCTCAGCGGGACGCACCAGCATCCCTGGAATGGGCAGTCTTACCAAAAGCTGCCTCTTTGGCGCCTTCCTAACCCACTCTGTTGCAAACAGCACCGTACCCCTTTATTCTGCTGAACCCGTGCTCCGCTAGAGTCAGGACGACCCCTCTGGTATCGGGGACCGTGAGTCGCACGAGGGCACACCGCATGCCGTCCGGGCCCGCAGGGAAAAGCCGGAGATCGGCGATCCCTGCCCCGCTTGCCCTGATCAGGCGGAGTGCCCGGTCCAGGTCCTTGCGAGCCTCGTCGAACTCAAAAAGAACCTGCCCGGAATCCTCATCCATAGATGAAGTGATTCTCCTGGAAAGTCTTTCAAAATCGCGGTCGTCCACAGGCCGTCTCTCTCGCCGACAAAGCATGCCTCTCTCAGGCAATATCAGTGCCATCCGGCCGTGGAAGGCGAGCAGGGTGAGGAACATACATAACTATTCGAAATCTCATGATTTTGGTCTCAAGACAGGTTGGCCGCCCACACACACAACGTGCTCCTTGCCGTGGAGAGCGGTTCATCTGTGAACCAAAGGTGGATATGCTCCAATCCGTCCCCCTTAATGCAGGGACTTTCTTCCTCAGATTCTGGACCAGAAATGAACCAAGATCTCCCTGGCATGTCTCTTTGGTTGATGGGGAGGCAGAACAGTTCCGGCGACGAGAGGAGATCGTCCGGTTCAGGAACGAACCAGAATCAAGCCTTCCTGATGCCGTATTTCTGCATTCGCCGGACGACCGAGGAGTGGCTCGTTTTCAGAGCCCTGGCAATACTTCTAGTGGATCTGTACCTCTTGGCCGCCTCCTCGACTATTCTCGACTCGTATCGCTCGAGCATCTCCTGAAGAGAACAATCCGCCTCGAGGCTAAGCTCTCCGCTACGGCGATCCTCTAGGATATAGCCCGGCAAGTCTCCTGTCTCGACTCTCGGCCCTTCTGAAATGAGAACCAGGTTTTCCAGGAGGCTGCTCAATTCACGGACATTGCCCGGATACGAGTAATCGAGCAGAGCCCGGAGAACATCCCGGGAGAGCGTCTTTTTCAGGCCGTATTTCTGATTGAACCTGTTCAGAAAAAACTGTATCAACGGCAGGACATCGCTCTTTCTCTCCCTCAGAGGCGGAATATGAATGGGAAAGGTGTTCAACCGATAGTAGAGATCCTCTCTGAAAAGCCCTCTCGACACGAGCTCTTTCAGTTCCCTGTTGCTTGCCGCGATGATCCGGGAGTCGATCGACTTCGGCCGGGTCCCTCCCAGGCGCGTTATTTGTTTGTCTTCCAAGAACCTCAAGAGCTTCACCTGGACGCTCAATGAGATCTCGGAGATCTCGTCGAGGAAGAGCGTCCCCTTTCCAGCCAGTTCGAAAAGCCCGGCCTTTCCAGTCTCCTTTGCACCGGTAAAAGCCCCCTTCTCGTAGCCGAACAGTTCCGACTCGAGAAGCGGTTCAGGGATGGCAGCGCAGGCGATCTGGATAAAAGGACCGTCCTTGCGGTCGCTCAGCCGGTGAATCAGCTCGGCGATCATGTTCTTTCCCACCCCGGACTCACCCGCCAGCAGAACCGTTGCATCGACTCTGGCGATCCTGGTGGCGGTTCTGAGAACACGCCTCATCTCCTCGCTGTGAGCGACGATGTTTTTCTCCTCGAATCCCAATAGTTTCAACTCTCGTAGCTCGGAGGAGTATCGCTCCGAGAGCTCCCGGGTCTCCTCCAGCAGGGTGGTAAGCCTCTGGATTTCGGTGATATCCCTTACGTTGATAACCACGAAGAGAATCTCTCCATCCTCGTCGAATACAGGACTACCGGTGGCAAGCGCCTTCCGGCCGCCCTTCAACTCCTGGATCAGGGTCACGGGTCGCTTGGTCTCGAGAACCTCCAGGGTCACGGATCGGTCAAAAAGCCCATTCTCCACCAGGTCCTTGACTCTCTTGCCGATAACATCCTCTATCCTCACATCGTCCAACTCGCATGCCGCCCTGTTCACTCTTACGGTGACTCCATTCCCATCGCAGACCCAAATGCCGTCGTAGGAGGACTCGATGATGGCGTCCAGCTGCTTGGCCATCTTCTTGTACGTGTCGAGCTCCCCGGAAATCCGCTCGATCTCCGAGAACTCGTGGAATATGCTGGCCGCACCTACAATCTCGCCATCCCCGAACACGGGATCTACGTTAGCAACGAGGTGGATTTCCCCGTCCGACAAGTTCTCCCCGTGGAACGATGTCCCCGTCTCCACACACTCGATCAACTTCTGCCCTATACCGGGGAGCACGTCGAGAACAGACCGTCCCAGGGCTTCCTCGCGCCCGACCCGAAAGATCCGCTCAGCAGAGGGATTGAAATAGGCGATGATCCCCGCTCTGTCCACACCCACCATGCCGTTGTGGACCGAATCAAAAAGGGAAGACAAGCTCAAAACACCTCTCGACTCCAAGAAAGACCTCTCCTTTCGAATCTCAAGGCAATGGCCGAAAATGAGCATTCTCCCTATAGCACTATTTCGAGGATTTGGCAATAGCCGGTTGGGCCGGAGTTCCCTGACTTTTGGAGAACACCCTTGCCTCCGAGCGACATTGCGGAAGCGGTGGGGTACCCATCGGGAATGTTCGTGATTCGTGTTCGTGGCTCGTGATTCGTGCGCGTGTTCGTGGTGCGTGTTCGTGGTGCGTGTTCGTGGGGAAGAGGTAGGGATTTCCCACCCGCGAACTCCGAAAGGGTCACCGCGTGAGCTCGGGAGCCAGGGGACAACGGTGTTCTCCTGCCAAGACAGAAAAAGATCGTGAAGTCATATACTTGCAAGAATCCTGGGCCGAAAACTCAGGAAACTCCACCCGGTTGGGCCGGAGTTCCCTGCCCTTCCCGGCCAGTGAACCGTTCGATGCTCGCATCCTCGATGGGGATGTCTGCCTTACCGTCAATGATCAGGTGGGCGAGGGCCTCGGCCGTGGGAGGCACGTGGGAGAGGGCATGGGCGTGGCCACAGGCCAGGATGAAGCCGTCCACCCCGGGAACCTTGCCGAGAATCGGCAGGGAATCGAAGGTGAAAGGGACGAAGTTCGCCCAGGTTCGGATGATCCTGGCATCTTTCAGTGCAGGAACGATCTGGACGGCCTTCTTGGCCATGAGATGCAAGGCCCGGGGGAGAACGCCTTTGTCGTGGCCTACGAATTCCGAGGTAGTACCGATAACCACGTTCTTCGAAACCGTTGGCTTGAGAAACGGAAAGATCGAGCGGTCCAGGGGTTCCCTTGGGAGCGACTCCTCGCCCGCCCCTGGAGGCAGCTCGAGGGCGAAACTCAAGACCTTTTCAGGGGACTCAACCTCTTCGGCCGTCACCTCCCGTCCCCCTTGAAGCACGCGACTGATCAAACGGCGGGAAAGGCGCTCGGTCACCAGAGACTCCAGCCGCTGTGGAAAGACCGGGAGGTCGATCCCGGCCATCGCGGCGACCTGGCGGCTCCAGGGGCCCGCTGCGTTCACCACCCATTGCGCCTCTATCTCGCCCAGACCGGTAAGAACAGCTCTTACCCGCCCTCTTTCCACACGAATCCCCCGTACTTCAATCCCCGTCCTTATATCGGCGCCACGGCGGGCCGCTGCACGGGCAAAGGCGAGGGTCGTTAGAATAGGGTTCAACTGGGCCTCCTCGGCACAGTATGTGGACCCAACCACCTCAGGAGAAAGCTCAGGCTCAAGCTCACGGGCCTCCCGGCCGTCGATCAGCCTGACCGGTATCCCCTGGTCCCTCTTCTGGCGAACCACAACCTCCATCACCGCCTTCTGCTCCGGGGTATGGAAGACCGTCATTCCGCCCCTCTCCTCGTACTCGATATCGATGTCGAACTCCTCCGATACCAGCTCCCTGTACATCCTGAGGGAACGGCGAGCCATATCCAAATCAAAGCCGGCCAGACGGGTCTGCTGCCACACCATCCCATAGTTGGATCCGGAAGCCTGAGAGCCGATTCCTTCCCTTTCCAGCACCACAACTCCGGAGATCCGCCTTGCAAGCGACAGGGCCAGGGAGCATCCCACAACTCCCCCGCCGATGATAACCACCTGAGCTCTCTCCTTCACAGGAGATCCTCCCCTTTCACAAGGCCCTCCATCGGCAGGGGACGGACCGGCGGACGGACGGTGGGTGGAACGAGGTTCCGGGGCGGCTCCCCGCTCACCTCCGTAATCAACCGGGACACCAGGCCCCTGCAGGTCCTTCCCTGGCAGAGTCCCATTCCCGCCCTGGTCCGACGTTTGACCGCGTCCACGGTTCTGGCTCCCTCTCTTATCGCCCGGGCAATCAGCGCCCTCGGCACCTCTTCACACCGACAAACCATTTCGTCCTCAGCGGGTTCATCAGTCCGGCCCGGTACCAGGGAGGACCTGTGAGATCCAGGTTCTCCACCTTTCACCAGGGCCGCCTTTGCCGTTTTCCGGTACTTCCCGCAAGATCCCTCCCGCAACTCTTCGAGGCGGGCCCTGATCTTGCGACCTCTGAGGACCGCCGCCCGCCTGTCGAGGGCGCCGAGGGACCGACTCACGCCGAGACCTGCAAGCCTCCCCTCTTCCATGGCCGTGCTCGCCTCCTCGACCCCCGCAAGATCACCTGCCACCCACAGGGTTTCGATACTGGTCCGCATCCACTCGTCATGAGCAGGGAGCCATCCCCCCAACTCGTTCGAGAAAACACACCTGCACCCGGCCATCCATGCGAGTTCGGCAAGAGGCGAAAGCCCGACGGCAAGACAGATCGCATCGACTTCCAGAACTCGACGTTCTCCGGGCTCGGGCCTTCCGTCCTTGTCCAGGCGAACCAGGACCACTCCCCGTACCTCCTCATCGCCAAGGGCACGCTCCACCGTGGTGCTCAGCAGGATCGGCACACCCTGGCGCCTGAGCTTGGCCCCGTGGACCTCCCATCCACCCAACCTGGGCAGGGCCTCGCAGACCGCCGCCACCTCGATCCCTGCCTGGAGAGCCTGAAAGGCCACGATAAGGCCCACATTGCCCGAACCGACGACCACTATTCTTCTCCCGGGCATGACCCGGTGAACATTGACCATCGTCTGAAAGGCCCCTGCCCCCATCACACCGGGCAGAGTCCAGCCGGGAAACCAGAGGGGATTCTCCCTGGCTCCCGTGGCAAGAATCAGCCTCTCTGCCTTCACCAACCCCAAGAGATCATCCCTGCGGTCATGTATCCCGAGCTGTCCACTCTCCTTGAAGATCCCGTATGCAGCCGTATTCAACATGAATCTGACACCGAGCCTCTCAGCCTCCGAGAAGAGTGCCTCTCCGATCTCGAATCCGCGCATGCCTGCCATCTCGTGCCGGGAACCGAAGAACCTGTGGATCTGCTTTACGAGTTGACCACCAGGCCGGTCGTTTTCGTCGATGACCAGGGTCTCCACCCCAGCTCTTGCCAGTTCTATTGCGGCTGAAAGCCCGGCGGGTCCTGCCCCTATAATCGCTGCAGGCACCTCAATCATGGGCGACCACCTCAGGTACCTCCATCCTTATATCCATTCCTTCCTCTAGGGGCGTCACACAGGCACGCACCTTCGGCCGGCCGTTGACAACCACCATACAGTCCGTACAGAGCCCCATGGCACAGAAGACCCCACGAGGCTGGCCGCGGTCCGCCGTACGCCGCAACAGCCTGATTCCCGAAGCGGCCAGTGCCGCTGCTATGGGTTCGCCCTCTATCCCGTAGAGTCTACGCCCTTCAAAGGAGAAGGCGACCCTCCGCCCCGGGGTCAGAGGACCCAGTATCGGATGATCCAGAACTCGCAGTTGCCCCATCTGCAAACCCCTCCGGCAATACCCATGCCGCCCCTCCGGCCTCTGCCGGGACACCTACCCTGTAAGGCGGCCAGTGGGAACACACCTTTTAGTCGGATTGGACCGTGGCCTGAGGACCGAGCCAGAACCTGACGAACACACTCCGGGACCGTTCAAGAACGCTTCGGTAGAGCTGAGCTGCACCCCCGGGATAGTATATCATCACCACGATCAGGAAAAGGCCGTAGAAGATCAGATTGACGCCCGGGTACTGGGAGAAAACAGACCGGACCATCTCGGTGGCAATAACGAACGGGATCGCCACAAGAGCGCCACCCCAAAGACTCGCCCTCCCCCCGATATAGACAATCACCAGGACCTCGATGGTTTTGCCCGTGTGCATCACGTCAGGCATGAGGATCCCGTAGTAATGGGCATAGAAACCCCCGAGCCAGCCTGCAAAGGCACAGGAAAGGGTGAAATTGATGATGCGGTAGCGGGTCGGATTGATTCCAGAGGTTCGTGCAGCCTCCATGTTCTGGCCTATAGCTCGAAAGGCCAGCCCCATGTGAGAACGAACCACCCGTTTCAGGACGATGTATACGACCATGAACATGACAAAAAGGATGTAGAAGTACGGTATGTTCGACGAGGTCCTCAGCAGGGTGGGGCAGTTCAACCCGAGGGGACCTTCGGTCAGGAAGACGAGCTTTGTCGCCAACCCCCACAGGGCCAGGCTGATAAACCAGGCCATAACTGCGGCGAATATACCCCGCAGCCGCAGGGTAAGCACGCCGGTCAGAAAACCGACAAGCGCGGCGGGCAGCACACCCACGAACATCCCGGCCCACGGTGAGAGGCCGAATCTCACCGCCAGGATCGCCGAGGTGTAAGCGCCTAGCCCCACGAACGCGGCAAAACCAAAATTCACGATATTGATGTACCCACTCGTAAAATCGAAAGCCACAGCCTGGGCGGCCATAAAAAGCCCCACCACCATCCACCGCACCAGATACTCCTGGTTAAAAGGAGGTATCAGAGGGAGAAGGGCGAGCACCAAGAGACAAACCAGTCCCAGAGGCGTGAAGCCGGCCAGATCGAGTATTCTTTGAACCCCCTTTACTCCGGTACGCTTGTTGTTCTTTTCCACGGAATCACCCTACTGGTTGAGAATTCCTCTGACTTCGCTCCCAAAAATCCCTGAAGGTCGCAGCAAGAGGATAAGGACGATGAAGGCAGCGGGAATCGCATAGTCCCATCCCTCACCCACGTAGACAGTGGTAAGGACCTGGAAAAGAGCCACGATAAACCCCCCGACTGCGGCACCACCCACATTCCCCATGCCAGCCAGGATAACGATAAACCAGGAATTATAGAGAGGTCCAAGACCGACTGTAGGATAGGCCGGATACATGAAGAGAAGACAAGCCCCTGCCAGGGCCGCAAAAGCCGAGCTGAGAGCAAGAGTCAGGGTCTGGATACCGTTGATGTTGATGCCGACCATCCGTGCCCCTGTCTCGTCCTGTGAAACCGCGCGGATCGCGCGGCCGGTCTTCGAGAATTTCATGAAGCCCCAAAATCCCCCCATAACCAGCATTGCCAGGAGAAACACAAGGAACCGATCGAAAGAGACATAGACGTCAAAAAAGGAGATGGTCGGATAGTACCAGTAACTGACTATGCCTCTAAAGTCCGTGCCGAAAATCAACTGGGTGCTGTTCACGATGAATACCGACATGCCCACGGTGATCACAAAGGAGTTCATCACCCACTGCTCGCGGCTCCTGGTCCGGAGGGGACGGAACACCACCCATTCACAGAGCATTCCGACCAAGGCCCCCACACCCGCAGCAGTGAACATGGCTATCAGAGGGGCCACCGCCGCCAAGACCGAGTAAGGACTCGCTGCAATGTAATCCGTAAATGGAGTAAAGACAAAGTAGGCCGCCAGCCCGCCGATCATGAAAAACTCCCCGTGGACGAAGCTGACGATATTCATCACGCCGAAGACCAGAGCCAGACCCATGGCCACCAAGGCCCACATCCCTCCGGTGACGATGGCATTCACGATTATGTACGAACCCTTATCCATCGCCGCCAAGACGGCGACAACAATCGTAGCCGTAATGGTGATGCCTGCGGGTGATGTCAACCCGGCTGAAATGCGTGTGGAAAGGGTTTGTTCTGTCTCAGGATTTGCCATGATCTTCTGCCCTCGTCCTCTTTTGCTTTCCCTAAATCCCCAGGTATACCTTCCTCACGTGATCATCCCGGGCAAGATCAGAGCTTCTCCCTCTGAGCACGATCTTTCCCTTCTCCAACACGTAGCCTCTGTCGGTGACCTGGAGAGTCTTGGTGACGTTCTGCTCGACCAAAAGGATCGTGACCCCTTCTTTCTTGAGAACATCCAGGGCCCGAAAGACCGCCGCAGTCAGCTGAGGTGCCAACCCCAAGGAAGGCTCGTCGACCAAGAGGAGCGAGGGGGCCGACATCAACCCGCGGGCGATTGCCAGCATTTTCCGCTCCCCCCCGCTCATGGTCCCGGCAAGTTGTCGTTCCCGCTCCTTCAGGGGAGGAAAGAGCCCGAAAACAAAATCGAGGCTCTGGGCGATCTTCCTCTTGTCCCTTACCGCATAGGCCCCCATGGCGAGGTTCTCCTGCACGGTCATGCCGGTAAAGAGGTTCAGCTCCTCGGAAATATAGCTTATCCCCTTCCTGCACACCCTGTCTCCGGGAAGCCCGTCGATAGGTTCGCCCTTGAAGATGATTCTTCCCTCTTTAGGTTCGAGCAGACCCGCTATCGATTTGAGGGTCGTACTCTTTCCCGCTCCATTGGGCCCTATCAGGCAGACGTACTCTCCTGGTCTGACATCGAGAGAGACCTCCCAGATGACCTGCAGGAAACCGTAACCCGCATCGAGGTTTTCGACCTCCAGTAGCGCTTGATTCTCCATGTCTCCCTTGTCGGTTCGTCCTGACTTCCGGGGTCCCGGCAGTTTGGCAGGACGCTCCCCCTTCTCCACGCCGACTACTCAGCCCCCAGATACGCATCCGCCACCCTGGAATCCCGAGCAACATCCTGGGTCGGTCCTTCGGCGATCTTGTTTCCGAACTGGAGCACAGCCAATCGGTCGCAGAGGTTCATGATCACCTGCACGATATGCTCCACCATTATGATGGTGACTCCCTGCTGCCGGATCTTACGGATAATGGCCATCAGCTCTGCCAGCTCCCCCTCGGTAAGACCGGAGGCCAGCTCGTCCAAGAGGAGAAGCCTGGGCTGGCTCGCAAGAGCCCGGGCCAGATCCAGCCGCTTGAGCTGCACGGTATTGAGGGTCTCGGACAGGGTATCCTCGGGCATGGGAAACTCGACAAACGCAAGCCGTTCGCGGCAGTGGCGAACCGGGTCTGTCACCGGGTGAGTCTTGTTGCCGAAGACAGCGGCCACCATGACATTTTCCAAAACGGTCATCTTGGGGAAAGGACGGGGAATCTGAAACGTCAGTGAGAGCCCCCGATGGCACATCTGCTCAGGCAACCACCCGGTAGTCTCCTCTCCCATGAAATAGACGGAGCCGGAAGTCGGAGGATCGAGCCCCGCTATCGCGTTCAGAAGAGTCGTCTTGCCGGCTCCGTTGGGCCCGATGAGCCCCAGGATCTCCCCCTCCTCCACGTGCAGGGAGACCCGGTCCACTGCCACCAGCCCGCCGAACCGCTTGGTCACATCCCTGGTTTCCAGCACCGTCATAACATCCCGTCCTTGGCACCCGGAGGGAGAGACCCCAGGCCTTGGTCTCTCCCTCTTCGGTGCTCGTCACCTCACCATGAGTTCAATCTGCTTCACATCTTCAGGGAATACCGTGAAACCCTTGCCGTTCTTGTACTGAATCACCGGGAAGAAAAAGTCGTTCGGACTGATCTTCGGATCGGGCCTGCTTGCCGCATTCGTCCCGTAACGGGCGTGCATGAGGGCCCCTTCGGCCCGGCTGTAGGTAAGCTTCCCCTCGGCCACCTCGTTGCGGCCCACTTTTGTGATGGTTTCACTGGTCAACTCCCCGTACTCTTCGATGGCACGCCTGGCGATCTTGATAAAGAAGTTACCGTAATCATAGGCCATTCCAGCAGCAGAAGGGCTCGGGCCATAACCGTACTTGGCCTTGAATCTCTTGGCCCATGCTTTCTGCTTAGGGGTGGCAAACTGGGGCTGCATATCGAGAACACCGTTTGACGCCTGGCCGGTCATCTTGTACCAGTCGCCGACCCAACCTAGCCCGTCCGCAATCACCAGGCCTCTGAAACCTATCTCGTGGGTCTGTTTGATGAGGGCCGAGACCGATGCCACACCGGAGCTCGATCCCGCCAGGAGCACGACGCCGGCTTTCTTGCACTTGTTCACGTAGGGGTAGAAATCGGTCTTCTTGAGGTCGAAATACTCCTCCGTAAAAATCTCCCAGCCGTTCTCCTTCAACCCCTTGGCCAGTCCGCCGACCAGGCTCCGTCCCCAGTCTGTATCCTCCCCCCAAAGGGCGGCGAGCTTCTTCTTCGGCTTCCAACGGCCCCTGGCGATCGCGTCATTCAGGCATTCCACATAGCCCACAACCAGCTTCTGGGGAATGGGCCATCCCTTCATGATGAGATAACGCTGATCAGCAGGCAGGGAATGGTACTTGTCATTGACAGCCTTCCCCGCGCCCATACAGAAAAAATGGGGCACCTTGTACTTGGCCCACACAGCCTGAAGGGCGGTATCGACCGCAGTATGCCAGTTCAAAATGCCGGCCTGTACACCCTTTCGCTCAATGGCCTCGGCATAGGCATTGGTCGCCTTGGCAGGATCGGCCTGGCTGTCGATATAGACGATCTCCACTCGATAGTCACCGATCCTGTTGTCTACATCCCCAAGGGCCATGGTCGCTGCATCCTTCATTTCATTGCCGCTCTTCGCACTGGGCCCGGTGAAAGGTCCGAGCACACCGAGCTTGAAAGTCTTCTCAGCGGCCCCAACCTCCATGGCAGCGAAGCAAAAGGCCGTCAAAAGAACCAGAGAAAGAACAAGAACCCTTTTCCAGCCGTCCATCACATACCTCCTTTTCCAGTTTGGCTAATAGGTCATCCTCTCCATCTCGCCCGAACAAGAAAACGGCCTTTATCACCTCCCCCCCTACCAGTGACTCTCGACTCGCACCGATACGTCTGCAGCCCAAACAATCGAAACGTCCGGTGACTCAGACCTGCTCATCAACGGAACCGGAGAAGCCGGGTGCGGGGATCCTCACGCCTTTCGATGGGCAAAGACCCCCATCGCGCACGGAAAAACACCCGCTCTCCCCCGGGCGTCACATATCTTGACATTCCGCACACACCTTGACGGCGGCAACCGCCCCATCTCGCACAAGACCCCTCTATATCACTACCGCTGAAGACTGTCAACAAAATTTTTCTGGAGTTTTGGGAC
>JAFDHF010000039.1 GCA_019308905.1 Deltaproteobacteria bacterium | reverse complement strand
GAACACGACTCACGAACACGACCTTTCCCCTTCCCGCTCACCCTTGATGGGTACCCCACCGCTTCCGCAATGTCGCTCGGAGGCAAGGGTGTTCTCCAAAAGTCAGGAAACTCCGCAGGGAGGTGCTTTGACAAGATCCTGCCGGTGTGCTAATCTACATGGGTTTCGCGAGAGAACCCGTCTGTCGGCTTCGCCAATCATCTGTGGGATAGCCCCGTTTGATTGGGATGGAGAGGAAAGGGCATTTCTGGCGTTTCTCTTGCTGACAGCCACGGCAGACAAGACCGCCCGGCGACTCCCTTGCAGGGCGGTATGAATTTTCTAATGATAAGCACCGAAGGGGGCAGACATGGAAGAGCCCATCGGGGTTGTTCAGTACGGGTTGGGTCCGATCGGCCAGGCTATTGTTAAGGACATGAGAAGAAAGAGAGGGATCCGTGTTGTGGGAGCCATCGACATCGACCAGGAAAAGGTCGGCGCAGACCTGGGAGAGCTGGTAGGCGAAGATGGTCCCCTCGGGGTGAGGGTTTCCTCTGATTCTCGAGAGGTGCTCTCCCAAGCAGAGGCACGGCTGGTCGTCCTTTCTACGGTCTCCTCGTTAACCGGGTGTTACCCCCAGATCGAGGAGGTGTTGAATTCCCGTAAATACCTGATCTCTACCTGTGAAGAGCTGGCCTATCCTTGGCTCACCCGCCCGGATCTGGCAAGAGAGATAGACGGTCTTGCCAAAAAGAATAGGGTGGCCCTCCTGGGGACAGGGGTCAACCCTGGTTTTGCCATGGACTATCTACCCATCGTAGTATCGGGTATTTGCAGGGACGTGGAAAGGATCAGGATATTCAGGATCCAGGACGCTTCTGTCCGAAGGCTCCCCTTCCAGCGGAAGATCGGAGTCGGGGTCACGCCGGAAGAGTTCGACGAGAGACGGCGGCGCAGAGAGATCCGCCATGTGGGGTTGACCGAATCGATCCATATGATCGCCCGCGGGTTCGGCTGGGACCTGGATCGAACGGTTGAGGAGATCCATCCTGTCTTGGCCGAAGGGGACGTGGAAAGTCCGTACATAAGAGTCTCTGCCGGTGACGTGAAAGGGATGAGGCAGATAGGCAGGGGGCTGAGGGACGGGCAGGAGAAGATCACCCTGGAGATGGTTATGGCGCTGGGCCAGGAGCAACCTAGGGATGTGGTAGAGATCGAAGGGGCCCCCCCTGTTAGATTGGTGTTTGAAGGGGGGATCCATGGGGACATCGCTACGGCGGCCGTGGTTGTCAATTCGATTCCACGGGTGCTCGAGCTTCCCCCGGGTCTCAAGACCATGCTCGATATGCCTCCTGTCCGTTTCTACGAGTAGACCGCGGAGGGAACGATCCCGCCGGAGGAGGAAGCCGTGGATCCTCAAGAACGGTATGTGACAGACCATCCCGTTTCAAGGGAGTTTTACAAGAGGGCGGCCGAGATATTCCCCTCAGGGGTCACCCATGACAGCAGGTTTCTGAAGCCGTTTCCCATCTATGTCAGCCGGGCCGAGGACGTGAGAAAATGGGATGTGGACGGTCACGAGTACATCGATTACTGGATGGGTCACGGTTCACTGATCCTGGGTCACCGGTATCCTCCTGTTGTGGAGGCCATGCACAGCCAGATAGACCGGGGAGCACATTACGGTGCCTGCCATGAGCTGGAGGTCGAGTGGGGTGAACAGATAGTAGAACTCGTCCCCTCGGCTGAGAAGGTCCGATTCACCGCCTCAGGGACGGAGGCTACCCTCATGGCTATCCGGCTGGCCCGTGCATACACCGGGAAGAGAGAGGTCGTACGTTTTGCAGGTCACTACCACGGATGGCATGATGCGCTTTGCGTGGGGATTGCTCCTCCCTTCGATCTCCCCAGCTCAAGCGGCATCCCAGAGGAAGTGCTGAAGCTCACTCTTGTTCTTCCCCCTGATGATCTGGCACTGCTTGAGGATCGGCTGCGGAGCGATCCAGATGTGGCTTGCGTGATCCTGGAGCCTTCCGGAGGATTCTCGGGTGCCTTTCCCGTAACAGGGGAATATCTACGGGAACTGAGAGGCCTTACGGAGAGGTTCGGAGTCGTGCTGATCTTCGACGAGGTCATCACGGGGTTCAGGTACGCCCCCGGAGGGGCGCAGCAGTACTACGGGGTGACTCCGGACCTGTCCTGTTTTGCAAAGATCCTTGCCGGCGGCTTTCCAGGGGGCGCCGTGGCCGGGAAGAAGGAGATCATGGAGTATCTCGAGTTCAAAGAGGACCGAGAGTGGAACCGCTCCGTCAAGATGCTCCATCCGGGGACATTCAACGCGAACCCCGTCTCTGCCGCTGCCGGCCTGGCAACATTGAAGATCATTGCCCAGGGCGAGGTGATTCCCAGGGCCGATGAAAACGCCCAAAACATCCGGGACCGGCTGAACCAGGTGATCGATCTTCACGGAATCAACTGGTGCGCCCATGGCGAGCATTCTATCGTTCACCTCCTGATGAATCATGACTGCCCGAGAAAGGCCGTTTGTGACAGGAGGAGGTGCACCTATGATTACAGATTGATCTATCGGAAAGATCCGGTGCTTGTCAGCGCTTTCCGCAGGGCGATGCTGGGCCAGGGCGTTGATTCCATTGGCGATCACTGGTGGGTCTCCTGGCTTCACTCAGAAGGGGTGGTGGAGAGGACTGGAGAAGCCTTCGATAGAGCTATCACTCTGCTGAGAGAAAGCATGCCGGATCGTTTGCAGGGCTCCTAGATCGTTCACTTTGGGAAAAGGGCCCTGTGAACGGCCGAAATAAATTCCGGCGTTGTCCCGCAGCATCCGCCGACCATATCGACTCCCGCTTCGACCATGGAATGGATGTCGCGGGCGAATTCCTCCGGGGTTTGATCATAGACGGTCTTCCCTCCCCTGAGGAACGGTTTGCCGGCATTGGGCTCGACAATGAGAGGGAGACTGGTGCTCTCCCTCAGGACTCTTGCCAGGAGGATCATCTCTCCGCTTGCCAGGGTACAGTTGGTCCCGACTCCGTCGGCTCCCTCGTCTTGCAGTGTCTTGACGCAGGTCTCGGGTGTCTCTCCCATCATGGTGAAGAATCCCCTGCTTTTGCTTTCGTACGTAATGGAGACTACCACAGGGCAGTTACATGCTCTTCGCGCTCCCCTGAGGGCGGCTACGGCCTCCTGGAGGCTGAACATCGTCTCAATCAGGATGAAATCCACTCCCCCCGATGCGAGGGCATCGGCCTGCTCGGCAAAGACGTCCTCCATCGTCTCTGGAGTGACTGTTCCCACGGGCGCCAGGAGTTCACCCGAGGGACCGATATCGCCCGCCACGAATCTCCCGGGAGGACTCGCCGATCTGGCCAGTTCAACGGCTGCGGTGTTGATCTCAAATACCGCTTTTTCCTGCTTCGCTCTTCTCAGCTTCAGTCGGTTCCCCCCAAAGGTGTTAGTGAGAGCCACATCCGAGCCTGCATCGAAATAGCGCTTGTGTACGGATCGCACCGTTTCGGGCCTCTGGATGTTCCACATCTCGGGTGCTTCTCCTCCGGAGAGTCCCTCGCCTATGAGCATCGTCCCCATGGCTCCGTCAAAGAGGACGACCCGCTTTTTTGCCAGTGTAAGAATGTCTCCGTCCGATTGCATCATCATCGCCCCGCTAGGCTCGATTCAGGTTCAACCTGCAGCAGCTACTGCAATACGAATTGACCACTCACGGGTCAGAGGATCTTCGGCCATTGTGCGGAATGCCGTGAAGGGGGGCTGTTCACGACGTTGTCCCCTCATAGAGACGGTAGGTCTTGTAGACGGTGCCGCCGAGCCTCTCCACCCCTCGAAGCATGAGCCTGTTGTCTTCCAGGATCCATGACAACTCGCTTCGCTTAAACCCCCTTCTGAGTCCTCTCCTGAAGGTTTCCAGATAGAGCAGTGTCTCTAAGCCGCGCTTCTGATAGCCGTGTTTTACACCGAGCAGCATGGTCCTAAGGTCCTTGATCTTTCTCGAGTAGTACAGGAACTTCAGGATACCGGTGAGGCCGATCTTTCCATTGAGTCGCCTCAAAACCCGGTTGTAATCTGGAAAGGATCCGATGAAGGCTACCGGCTCGCCCTTGATCTCTGCAAAAAGAAACAGATCCGGTATCACCAGGGGTTTCAGGCGGGATGCCATGAACCTCATCTCCGATTCGGTTATGGGCACAAACCCCCAGTTTTCCCTCCAGGCATCGTTGTAGATGTCCCTGACTATCTCGAGCTCCTCGCCGAGCCTGCTCAGCCTGACCGGACGGATGGTGAGACCGGGCAGTCGCTTCCGGATCCTGCCGGACACCCTCTCGATTTTCTCGGGAGGCGCATCCGAGGCTATGATGCAGGCATAAAGGTCTTTGCATTTCTTAAGGCCACAGGCTTCCATCAGTTCCGGGTAGTAGGGGGGGTTGTAGGGCATCATCAGCATGGGTGGCATATCGAACCCTTTGATGAGAAGACCGCACTCATCGTTGGTCGAGGGGTTGAACGGTCCACGGATGACGGTCATTCCGCGATCCCTTCCCCATGCCCTGACCCGATCGATGAGGAGCCGGGCCACCTGGGTCTCCTTGATGGATTCGAAGAAGCCGAAGAAAGCCGCCTTCTCACGGCTGAATTCGACATAACTCCTGTCGAGGATGGATGCGATCCTTCCCACGGGCCGATCTCCCTGCCGGGCGATAAACAGGTCGATCTCGCCGTGCTCAAAGAACGGGTAGGCCGGGCTGAACATGACCGTCTGTTCTTTGATCAAAGGGGGGACCCAGAGGGGATCGTCCCTGTATACGGTCCAGGGAAACCGGATGAATTCCTTCACCCCCTTTTTCCCCGTGACCTTTTCCACTGTCGTGTCCTGCACCACCTCTGTCTCCCTGGTCGGTTGCACTACACCGTCCTGAGTCCGACAGCCCTGGCCGCATCTTCGAAAGCCTGCAAGACCCTTTCGAGTTGATCCTCCGTGTGGGTGGCCATATAGCTGGTCCGAAGCAGTTCCCTTCCCGGCGGAACCGCAGGGCTGATCACCGGGTTCACAAATACGCCGCGGTCTGAAAGGGCGCTGCACATAGCGTAAACCTTCTCCGGATCTTTCACCAGAACAGGGATAACCGGGGTTTCACTGAGTCCGGTATCAAAACCGAGCCTGCTGAATCCCTCATGCATCTTTCGAGTGTTTTCCCAGAGCCTTTGCCGTAACTCCGGTTCCTCGAGAATCACATCGAGGCAGGTGCTGACCACGGCCACCAAAACCGGGGGGAGACTGGCGCTGAAGATCTGGGACCGGCCGAAGTGCTTGATCCAACTCACCACCTTCTTTGGCCCTGCGACAAAACCGCCGACCGCGGCCAGGGACTTACTGAAAGTGCCCATCACTATATCCGCACCGCCTTCGATCCCGAAATGCTCCTCCGTGCCTCTGCCCTGCTCGCCGAGCACCCCGATGGCATGGGCATCGTCGAGGAAAATCCTCGCCCCGTAACGTCTTGCCAACTCGACCACCTCGGGGAGTCGGACGATATCGCCTTCCATGCTGAACACGCCGTCGACGATGATCATCTTGCCCCGGGCGGTCACTGACCTGAGAATCCGCTCCAAATCGTTCATGTCGTTATGGCGAAACTTGACCAGACGCCCGAAAGAGAGGCGGGCCCCATCGATGATGCTCGCATGGTCGTACTGGTCGATGATCACAAGGTCGTTCCGGCCGACAAGCGACGAAATCCCTCCCAGATTGGCCTGATACCCGGTGGCAAAGACGACGGCAGCCTCTTTGCGCACGAAGGCTGCGAGCTTTTCTTCCAATTCCTCGTGAATTACCAGGTTCCCGTTGAGGAACCTCGACCCGGCACAGGCACTGCCATACTCCTCGATAGCGTGGATGGCCGCCTCCTTGACCCGCGGGTGCGTGGTAAGCCCAAGATAGTTGTTGGACCCGATCATTATCATCCGTCTCCCGTCGAGGGTCACCTCCGGTGCTTGGGGAGAGTCGAGTCCACGGAAAAAGAAATAAGCCCCCCTCGCCTTTGTCTCCTCTACTCCATTGAAGGAAAAGCATTTCTCAAGAATATCCATATCATAGATCCCCTACGCGGCCAGCCATCCCTCGGTTCGGTACCAGTCCACCGTTGCCGCAATCCCCCGTCTCAGGTCGAAGGAGGGGGAAAAACCAAGCTCGGCCACGGCCTTGCCGGAGTCACAGCACCAGTTCCGCTGAATCAACTCCTGGTATCTCTCTCGTCCAAAAATCTGCGGTTTTCCAGATCGCTTGGAGATCCAATCGGCCACTCCTGCGGCACACCTGAAGAACCCCACCGGCAGGCTCAGACGAAAGGCTCGCACGCCCAGCGCCTCCGCGATCGTCCTCGCCACGTCGTGCCATGAATAGACATTTCCATCGGAGATGAAGAAGATCTCTCCACTCGGGATATCCGCCTCGCCCGCCGTGATGAGAGCCGAGACCAGATCCTCCACATAGCACAGACTGAGTCGTTGCTCCGTCGCCCTCAGATCGATCTCTATCCTCCTGGCTATGGATCGAAACAGGTGGAGGAAGTCCCGGTCCCTCGGGCCGTAAACCGCACTGGCCCGGAGGACAACCACCTTGAGCAGGTCCCGCGCCCTCAAGACCGCCTCTTCACCCTCGAGCTTGCTTCGCCCGTAGTTCGAAACAGGCCTGCATGGATCCGTCTCAACCGAACGCCCGTCCCCCCGGCACGGACCTACAGCCGCCTGGCTGGAGAGGTAGACGAACCGTTCGAGATTCGGGTTTGCTTCGATGCAGGCCCGGATCAGGTTCTCCGTCCCCTGAGTATTGGTCCGATAGAATGTTCCCGGATCTGTCGCCTTGGTCACACCCCCGACGTGATATACCCGGTCTACCCCCTTGACAGGGGACAGGAGAGAGGAGAAATCCGTGATATCTCCACGCCGGGTCTCAACGTCCATACCCTGGATCCATCCGAGAAGCCGATCTGACCGGACAAGGCAGCGTACCTCCTCACCCCGAGCGAGTAAGCCTTCCACCAAGTGGCTTCCGATGAACCCCGTTCCCCCTGTGACCAACGATCTACCCGATGCAATACCCTCCAGTCCGTCGTGAAAGAATACAACAAAAAACGTCAGGATTGTAATGACTTGTTTGGAGAAAGGCAACAGGGAAATTCCGCGGTATCAAAAAAAGGCAACCTACACATTATATAACTATTGGAAGTCAAAGTAAATCGCTCCGCCGCCGAAGGGCTGGCAATTCCCTTGTAAATATCCGCGGGAAACCATAAGATAGCAGGCGATACCAGAAAGAGAGGGATCGTTATGAGAGCCAGGGTTTTTCTTTTCCTTCTGCTCATTCCGGGCCTGTTTCCTGCAACACCATGTCAGGGGGAACCGCCCGAGCCTTTCCCGTCTCTTGTGGCCGCCGTAAGGGTTCGAACCCCCCTAGATTTCTGCGGGGAGAGGGTTCCCCTGGAGATCCAAGAGATCCGCGAGAGGTTGGAGAAAGAGCTCCTCCTCTCCTTATGGGACCGCCCCCAGGTGATTCTCTGGTTGAAGCGGTCTCGCCGGTATTTTCCTCACATCGAAAGAATGCTGGCAGAAAGCCGTATGCCTGAGGATATCAAGTATGTCGCCGTGGCGGAGAGTGCGCTTCGACCCCACGCGGGGTCCAAGAAGGGGGCGATCGGGTTCTGGCAGTTTATGAGGGATACTGGGAGGAAGTATGGCCTGGTGATCGATGAGTACATCGACGAGAGGCGAAATCTGTTCGCCTCCACCCGCGCGGCCATTCGATACTTCAAGGACCTGCGAGGGTCCCTTGGATCCTGGACGCTAGCCGCTGCAGCCTACAACCTGGGAGAGAAAGGGATTCAGGCAGAGATATTGGAGCAGGGGACAAACGACTACTATCGACTCTATCTTCCCCTGGAAACCCAGCGGTTTGTCTTTCGGGTTCTATCGGCGAAATTGATTCTCTCCAACCCGGAGAGATACGGGTTCAGGCTTTCCGACAAGGACTATTACCCCCCGGTAAGATTCGATCGGGTTCACATAGAATGTCCACGAGAGGTTCCCATCCGAATCGTTGCAGAGGCTGCAAAGACCCATTTCAAAGCGATCAAGGACCTGAATCCTGAGATCCGCGGCCACTATCTTTCCGAAGGGAGCCACGCCGTCCTGATCCCGGAGGGGGCGTCAAAGGATTTCCAAACTCGGTACAAGCGGCTTTTGGACCGGTGGTTGGCTTCCCAGAAGGAGCGGATCTACATAGTCAAAGAGGGAGACAACCTCTCCTCGATCGCCGACCGTTTCGACCTTCCCCTCCCGGTTCTGATTATCTGGAACCGCCTCGACCTGAACGCGCCCATCCATCCCGGTGATCGGCTGGTCGTCTACCGGAATGGAGTCGAGACCAGCCAGGCCGAGACCGTAGAGAAGGGCAGTGAGAATCCCGATTCCGGGGCGGTTGAGGCCGAGGAACACGAGCCGAGAGAGGGCGGGCCGGAATAGCGGGTCTTTCACTGAGACCCGAGGATGCAGAAACTCCGGGGTCTCAGGTGGATGAAGACTCGGTCGCCTTCTGTTACCATGATGCTCCTGGTGATCCTGTGGTTGAAGGTCGCATCTATAGAGAGGCCTTCTCTGCCAGGGAATACCAGACGGACCGTCCTTCTACTGCCGAGATTGAAGAGAGACTCGACCCTCACCTGGAAGAAATTCTGCCTGAGAGGCGACCCGGGGACCCTGCCTGGAGGGATAATGAGGATCTCCTCCGGGCGGATTCCCAGTTTGAACGGTTCGCCTGTTCGAATGGAGTCAGGGGATTCAACTTCGAAAACCACCGAACCCACCCGGCACTTCAGGATTCCTTTGGAAGGGTCGACGGCGATGGCTTCCGCATCAAAGATATTCTCCATGAGAAGAAAGCTCGCCACCTTGGCGTTGGCCGGCCTGTTGTAGCAGAGCTCGGGTTTTCCCCACTGTTCGATCCTTCCGTCGATCATGATTGCCATTTTGTCCGCCATGAGAAAGGCCTCTTCCTGGTCATGGGTCACGTGGAACACCGTGAGCCCAATTGCCTTCTGGAGCCGCTTGAGTTGGAACTGGATGGAGCGCCTAATGCCGGTGTCCAGGGACGAGAAGGGCTCATCCAGGAAAAGCACTCTCGGTTTTGTAATGAGAGCCCTGGCAAAGGCTACACGTTGTTTTTCTCCCCCACTCAGGCTCGAAAGGTCGGTCCTTGTCATGAGGTGGTCAAGTTTGAGGTGGGGGGTGAGGTAGGCGAGCCTCTTCTCGGCCGTCCTCCGGTCGACCTTCCGAATCCTGACGCCGAACAGTATGTTTTCCCGCGGGTTGAGGTGGGGGAAGAGGCCGAGGTCCTGGGGTACATAGGCGATATCGCGTTTCTCGGGGGCGAGGTGGGTGATGTTTCTGCCCTCCAGGAGAATCTCTCCTTGTTCGGGGGGCCTGATGCCGAGAATTGTTTCGAGCAGCAAGGATTTTCCTGATCCAGAGGGACCCAGGAGGACGAAGAATTCGCCCTTGTCTATTTCCAGATTGATGTCTCTCAAGAGGAAGCTTCCGAAACGCAGGGACAGATTTTGGACCGAGATCATGGCAGGGTTCCGGCAACAGGCCGATGATGCTTTATCTTGTCTGTGTCACCATTCGTATGGATATGAGCACGAGAGCGGCCAGGCCGGTGAAGATGATCATGAGAGCCACGGCCTTGTCGATTCTAACTGAGGCGAGATTCAGGTAGATACTCACAGGAATGGTTTCTGTCTTGCCTTTCACGGCACCTGCTATGGTTACACTGGCCCCGAAGTCCCCCACGGCTCTTGCCCACGAGAGGATGAAAGCCGCGATCACGCCCCGCCGTGACATGGGCAGCACAACGTTCGAAAAAGCCTTCCATTGGCTGCAACCCAGGAACCGGGCCACCTGCTCGAGACGCACGTCGACGGACTCGAAGCTGGTCTTGAGGAGGCGGACAGAGAGAGCGAAGGCCAGAAAGAACTGAGCCAGAATGATTCCCGGGACCTCGAAGACAAACCGAATTCCGTGGAGCTCGATCCATCTTCCCGGCTGTGTCCTGAAAAACAGGAGCAGGGCCGTGCCTAGAGCAACGGGCGATAGGATGACGGGAATATCCAGGATGCCGTCGATTAGATCCCTGGCCCGGCTCTGGCGCCTCGCCAGTAAGTATGCGGAAGGGACGGCCAGAACGAGGCCCAGGACAGCGGCCACGGAGGCCGTGAAGAGACTGAGCAGGATAGCAGACCTGACATCCTCGTCAAAAAGGGCCCTCAGAGGTTCTATCGGCCCTGCATAAGAAAACTGGGATGCAACCACCACCAGCACCAAAGTGACGGCCAACCCCGTGGATGCAAGCAACACCAGGGGAAACCAGTTCGTCACTCCCAGCTTTCCGGCAGGGCCCACGCGCCTCCGATGGGACATTCGGCCAGGACGAATCTCCTTGCGTCCTGTTCTCTTACAAGATAATGCCATTTTCCGAATACCTCTTTTCCCTGCTTGCTCAGCAGGAAAGTGATGAAAGACCGGGCTGTCTCTATCCTCTCGGTGAAGGAGCTTACAGCGATGGGTATGTATCCGATACGAGGAATCTGCTCAGGCCGGAGCAGAACCGTCTCGATTGTGCCGGTTCTCCAGTACGCGAATACCCGCCAGCCGAGAGCCGCATCGACATATCCCAGGGAGACCAGTTGGGCCAGCTTTGCACAAGAGGGGGCATAAGTCCTGATGTTGTTTCTCACTTTGCGGGCGAGGCCGTTTTTTTCCAAGATCTCTGCACCGTACAGTCCCACGCAGACGGTGTCCGGTCGTGCGATGCCGACCCGTGTCCCCGGTTTGGCGAGATCTTCCAAGGACCGGATCCCCTTTGGGTTTCCCCTGGGCACGTTTATGGCCGGGATGAGGTATGCGAGCGTTTTCTCGGTGTCTTCCAGGATCAGCTTGTCCTTTTTGGCGAGCTCCATGAAATCGGAAGAGCCCGGGAGGTAGAGATCCCCCCTTTGGGAGAGCTTCATTTGGGAGAGCATTCTCCCCGATCCGCCGAAATGGATGTTGACCCTGATTCCCGTTTTAGCCTCGAAAACTCTGGCCGCCTCTTCGATGGCTGGCTGAGAGGCCGAGCCAGCAAAGAGTTCAAGTGGTTCCGTCTCGGATGAGAGGGATTCCGTCGCGGATACACCCCACAGGACGGTGCACAGGAGAAAAGAGAGCAGCCCGGTCAGAGCCCGATCTTCAGGTCTGAACATCCTCATGGGTTCTCCTTGCCCTGTTTTCTCCGGTACCTGCCTCGACGAAGCCGAGGCATCTGTCGAGCCATGAGAGGATCGATTCGATTTGACTCCTTCTGAAATCGAAGAGGAGCCCGGCGAACTCGGACTCCCGGGTTTCCGGAGAACCGATCGACTCCAATATCCTATGACAGACCCCCTTCTGTCTGGTCACCAGCTCTCGCCCACCGGGTATGTCCAGCTTCTTCAAGAAATAGAGCTTGGTGAGAAAATCGACCCTCATGTCTCTGATGCTTTCAACGGGCGTGGAAATCCAATCCATGAACAGCCTTCTGCCCTTGTCGGTGACCGAAAAGATCTTTTTGGGAGGTCGGTTTCCTCCGGTGTCCGGGTTCGAGGCCACATGGCCTTCTGACTCGAGCTGTTTCAAGATGGCGTACATGTTGCTCATCCCTACATACACCAGCCTGCCCAGGTCCACGGAGAGCGATTTGTACAGATCATACCCGTGCATCGGGCGCTCGATCAGGGCTCCGAGGATGGCGTACTCAAAGTGGATTCTGGTCACGGCGGTTCTCGATATATGCTCAGTTATTGAATACTCATAGGCTGAATAAAAGTCAAGAGTTCTGCTTCTCTGTTTTTGGACACCGCGTCCATCCCTGGGCGACATTGGTGAACAAACCGGTTATTTGTGGAGGGGAAACCGATGCTGTCGTGCACCCGATCCAAGCGAAAGAGAAACCCAAAGATCCCGGGGGACAGGGGTGTTGCCCAAGACGGGCGGACGGGCTATGATAGGCACATGGTTGCTTTCCGTTTCAAAGGGGACCGCCTGGTAGCGGATTCCTCCTCCCTGATTTATCTTGCAAAGTCCTCTCTCATCAGGCCCTTTGTTGGCGCTTTTGATGTCGTGGTTCCAGCTCTGGTCTTTCGGGAATGCGTTCGCAGCGGATACCCGGGTTCTGACGAGATCCGGGGGCTCCGGCGGGAGGGGTTGCTGTCGGTCCGGGGGATCTGTGGGGACCTCGAGTCCCATCTGAGACTGCCCAGAGGAGGGGAGAGAGAGGCCATCATTCTCTTCTACCAACTCGGCCCGGACGGCCTTCTGATCGATGACAGGGAAGGTGTAAGGTTCTGCCTTCGCCGTGGTATTCCCTTTTTGAGCGCTCTCCTGGTTCCTTCGCTTCTAGTGGTAAGGGAGATCATAGGTGCGGAGGAGGCGAGAAAGTCCTTGGAGAGGATCGTCGAAGTGGGACGGTACTCGGGGTCTGTCATCTTTTTTGCACGCGAAGTGCTTCAGAAGGTTTCCGGCGGGGTCGACGTCTTCGCCCCGGAGGCGAGGATCTGGGAGCCTCCTGGGGAAACCTCGCAGTGGAGGAAGCCCGGGGAGCCCTCGGGATGACCCGTCTTACCCGAAGGATCGTGCTCTGTCTCTTTCTTGTCCATGGCATCATGCTTGGTCCTGTCCTGGGATTTGAAGCCGAGTCTCTCTCGCCTCTTTTCGAAAAAGCCCGTATCACCCGCATCAAGAGGCCGAAAAGGGCCCGGGATTTTGTCCTGCCCGATGTCAGGGGAAATCCTGTCCGCCTTGCGGATCTTCGGGGCAGGATCGTCATACTCAGCGTGTGGGCCATGTGGTGCGCCCCCTGCCGGGCGGAGATGGCCTCCATTGAAGGACTGCACAGGCGGTTCAGGGGCCGGGATGTGGTTGTCCTTGCGGTCTCCGTTGATCTGTCTGACATTCGGGTGGTTAGGGATTTCGTGGAGAGACGCGGCTACACCTTTACCGTGCTCCACGATCCAAGGGGGGACGTGATGGACTTGTTCCAAATCCGCCTCATCCCGGCAACCTATTTGATAGACAAGAGGGGTATGATCATAGGGAAAGCCATCGGCCTGCGGGACTGGAACGATCAAGCGGTGACCCAGCTTCTGGTAGAGCTCGGGAAGACAAGAGGCGACGGACCGTGATCACTCGACCGGAGGGAGCTTCAACTCCCTGAGCCGCGCTGCCGCCTCTCTGAGCCGGTCTTCGGCGACCGTGAGGGAGAGGCGGACGTATCCCTCGCCCCATTGGCCGAAGCCGTTTCCAGGGGTGACGACGATACCGGCCTGGGATAGGAGTAGGGTGGCAAATTCGGTCGATGTGTATCCAGGCGGCACCTCGACCCAGAGGTAGAAAGTTGCCCTGGGTTTCTCGAAGCGGAACCGTGCCTCTCGCAGGGCCTCCACCATCATGTCACGCCGGCGCTGGTAGGTTTCGAGAATCTGTCTGTATTCCTCCTGGCAGTGTTCCAGGGCTTCGATGCCCGCGCGCTGGACGGCCCCGAAAACACCCGAGTCCACATTGGTCTTTATCTTTCCGAGACCCTCGATCACTTCTCCGTTTCCCACGACAAATCCGGCCCTCCATCCTGTCATGCTGTACGTCTTGGAGAGGGAATGGAATTCAACGCCCACTTCCTTGGCCCCGTCGGTCTCCAGAAAACTGAGGGGCCTGTACCCGTCGTAGGCGATTTCCGAGTAGGCGGCGTCATGACAGACTATGATATTGTTCTCCGACGCATAGCTGACCACCTCTCGGAAGAACTCCGAATCGGCCACGGCCCCTGTAGGGTTGTTCGGATAGGAGACAAAGAGGAGTTTGGCCCTTTCCGCAACAGGGGGCGGGACTCTTGAGAAGTCCGGAAGAAAGCGGTTTTCTTTCAACAGGGGAAGCAGATGGGGGTTCCCTCCCGCGAACAGGGTGGCAGCCCGGTAGACAGGGTAACCCGGACTGGGGATCAGGACCACGTCACCCGGGTCGACAAAGGCGAGTGGGATATGGGCAATTCCCTCCTTGGATCCTATGAGAATGAGCACTTCCCTTTCAGGATCGAGGTCGACACCGAAGCGCCTCTTGTACCAGGCGGCCACGGATTTCCTGAATTCGCCCATCCCCCGGTAGGTGGGATAACGGTGGGTCGAAGGATCTTGGACCGCTCTCTGCAGGGCTTCCACGATACGCCCCGGGGTGGGAAGATCCGGGTCGCCGATGCCGAGATCTATGATGTCGACCCCCCTTCTGGCCATCTCTTCCTTTTTCCGATCGATCTCGGCGAAGAGGTAAGGGGGGAGTTCCTGGATTCTTCTTGCCTTCTTCACGGAAAAGGTACTCTTCACAGTCTCCCTCGCGTCGGGGCGTTCTCAAGCGCCTCGGGTCCATGCCTTTCGGCAATCTTCCCTTTCCCTGGACTCCGGGGCTTCCTCGGACCGCCCGGCCACCCCCGTACAGAAAAAAACAAGTATACCAGAAAACCAACTCAAAGCAACCTCGGTCAGGGACGAGATTGTTCTCCAGTCAAAGAAGCAAGCGGCCCTAGACTCGGCAACTTCCGAGAATCCTTGACCGAAAGATCGGGAAGCTCCGCAAGAAATTTTCGTTGACAAAAAGGACAAAACTGCTATATTCGGAAAGTCGTAGATGGGCAAGCAAGGAACCGGAATACCTGGAGATCTGATTGCATCCTGAAAGGAGGTGAGGAGATCCATAGAGCTCAGAGCCTGCTCGGGAAAACCAGGCCAGATCACTATGATCTGGGGAAGGGAGGATTACGATGAAGAAGATTCTTGCGATTTCTCTGATTGTCCTGTTTTTTGCTTCGGCGGGATGGGCTGCCGACACCATCAAGATCGGCTCTTTGACCGCCCTGACGGGGGGACTGGCGCCTTTTGGACCTCCCATCGACTACGGAGCCCAGCTTGCCGCTGCTCAGATCAATGGGGCCGGGGGTATCTTCGGGAAGATGGTTGAGATCGTCACCCGCGATACGGCGACAGCCCCGGCTGTGGGGCGAGACGCCGCAACCAAACTGGTCGAGATCGACAAGGTTCCTGCCGTTGTGGGTGCCCTGTCAAGCGGCGTAACCCTGGCTGCGTCGAGCGTCACCATCGCAAACGGGGTGGTTCTCATTTCGCCCGCTTCCACTTCGCCTCAGTTGACCGAGCTCAAGGACAACGACTTTGTTTTCAGGACCTGTCCTTCCGACGCCCTCCAGGGGGTTATACAGGGAGCCGTGGCCGCCAACCAGGGTTACAAGACCGCGTCGATCCTCTTCGTGAACAACGCCTACGGAAAAGGGCTTGCCGAAGCCTTTGCGAGGGCCTTTGAGAAGAAAGGCGGCAAGATCGTGGGTATGGTTCCCTACGAAGAAGGTAAACCCTCCTACCGGGGCGAGGTGGAGTCGGCCATCAGGAGGAATCCTGACGTGCTCAACGTCATAGCTTACCCGGTCGATGGGAACAAACAGCTTGTCGAGGCGGTGGAACTCGGCTACAAAGGGGGATACATCTTCCCTGACGGGATGAAGGGGGATGCGGTTTCGGGAGGTCCCGCCAAAGATTACATCAACGGCTCTGTGGGCACGGCGCCTGGGGCCCTCGAGGTGGCCGAGGCCGCACTTTTCGAAAACGACTACAAGGCGTTTCTGGCACAACAGGGTCTGAGTCCCAAGGAGGTGAGCAATGCGGTAACCATCCCCTTCAGGATGCAGGCCTACGATGCAACGGTGCTGATCGCCCTGGCCATTGCCAGGACCCGCCGTGGGTTTCTCAAGATGCCCCTCAAGGAACAGGGCAAGGCCATCCGGGATAACCTGAGAAGGGTTGCCAATGCTCCCGGGACACACATAAAATACAACCAGTTTGCCAAGGCCTTCGATCTCCTGGCAAAGGGTAGGGAGGTCAACTACCAGGGTGTTTCCGGGCCGATCACCTTTGACAAGAGGGGAGACGTGAAGGAAGCGGCCATAGAGATCTGGATGGTAAGGAACGGCAAGACCGTACCCATCTGGACCGTGCCGGTAAAGTAGAATATCATCCCACGGAAGAAAAAAGAGGGCCCATCCTCCGGAGGACGGGCCCTCTTCCTTCTTGGTCCTTGCCCCGGCTAGGGTTTCTTCTTCTCTGGAACCGCCTCTTCTTCATACATCTTGGATACCATCTTCTCCTCTCCGAGTATCCCCTGGGGACGCATGATCAGGATGATCTCGAGGAGGAGCCCGATCAGGATAACCCTGAGGGCTCCCTCCCTGTATCCGACCATGTGGATATGACCTGTTACGAAATCCGTGCCGGCCCATACGGCCCAGATCGTGAAAGAGCCGAGGATCGCCCCCTTGCTGTTCCCGCTGCCTCCGGCGATGAGCATGACCCAGATGATAAAAGTTCCGAACATGGGCTCGAATGTCATGGCATCGATGAACTTTGCAAAGTGGGCGTAAAGCCCACCTGCCAGTCCCATGAGCATCGATCCGAGGATGAGGGACTGCATCTTGAACCAGAAGACGTCCTTTCCCGAAACTGCCGCCACAGCCTCATCCTCGCGGATCGCCCTGAGGACCCTTCCCCAGGGTGAGCGGATGATCCTCTCACTGGCCTTGTAAAGAAGAAAAATGAGAACCATTACAACGGCCAGGTAGAACCAGTTATACCCCCTGGAAACAAGCACCGTCAGCCACCGTGGAAAGTCGGGATGGGATGCGAGGAAGGCCGAAATCCCCCTCTCTATCGGACCCTGGAGAGGGGAGGGAAGGTTTTTCAGGCCCCACACGCTGTTTGTGAGCCATGCCTCGTTTTTCAGAACGAGTCGGATCACTTCAGCGATGCCGATGGTGGCAATGGCCAGATAGTCCTCTTTCAACCTCAGTGTCGGGATACCGATGAGAAAGGCGAGAATCCCGGAGACCCCCATTGCGCCCAACAACCCTACAACAAAGGGGAGTTGATATCCCCCCACGATTCTCCAATCCAGAGGTGTGGGTGGAGGGCCTGACAGGAGGGCAGAGGTATAAGCTCCGACGGCATAGAATCCGGCAATGCCGATGTTGAAGAGGCCTGTATAGCCCCACTGGATATTGAGCCCCAGGCAGAGGATGGCAAAGATCCCCCCCTGGATGGCGAAGAAGACGACATAGTTGAGGTATCCCACGAAGGTTTCCACTATTTGCCCCTAACCAGCCCGGTAGGTCTGAACAAGAGCATGACCACGAGGATGATGAAAGCAACAGCCGGTTTGTAAGCAGTGTTGACAAAGGCCGTCGAGATCTCCGTGGAGAGGCCGATGATGATCCCTCCCAGCACAGCCCCATAGGGGCTCCCTATTCCACCAAGGATAACCGCGGCGAATATGTAGAGGAGAAGCTGCCAGCCGAGTTCAGGGGTGATGAACTTGTCCTCGATGCCGGCCAGAACACCCCCGGAGGCGGCCAGGGCCGCTCCGATCCCCCAGGTCCACAGGACCACCCGTTCCGTGTCGATACCGGTCACCTTTGCAAGCTCCGCATTGTCCGAGGTGGCCCGCATGGCCTTTCCCATTTTCGTTCTGGTCAAGAAGAGATGGAGGCAGAAAGCCGCGGCCGCGGTGAAGATGATGATGAAGATCTCGTCCGGTTTTATGCGGATGCCGAGGATTCGTTTCGAGATCTGTATCTTCTTGAAGTAGTAGTTCGGAAGAGGGCTCCAGATGAACTGTATTATGTTCCGGAGCACGAAGGCGACTCCTACGGAGGCGATGAGGAGAACGATGGAACCCGATTCCCGGAACCGCCTGTAGAGGATCCTGTCGATGACGATGGCGGCCACGGCAGTGAGGCCCATGGAAGAGACCAGGGCGATGGCCATGGGAAGTCCGAAGGAGAGGGGGCCGAAGGTGTAAGCCGGGACCCCCAGGGCCTTTACCAACCCGAGCAGGGCGAGGGCGAGAAACGCTCCGAGAGCCATGACATCACCGTGTGCGAAGTTTGCAAAGTTGAGAATTCCGTATGTCAGGGAGAGGCCGATGGCTCCCAGGGTGATGATGCTTCCGGAGATCAAGCCGTAGGCTATGAGTTGGGGCAGCTGCCCAAGAATATCCATCTCAGTCACCCAAGTAGAGTCTGCCCACGTCGGGGTTGTTCAGAAGGGCCTGGCCCGTGTCCTCGAAACGTTTCTTTCCCATGGCCAGAACATAGCCCCGGTCCGAGAGTCGCAGGCCCTCTTTTGCGTTCTGCTCGACCATGAGGATAGCCACCCCCGTCTTTTTTATCTCAACGGTCTTTTGGAGAATCTCTCCCACCATCCGCGGGGCCAGCCCTGCCGAGGGTTCGTCGAGCAGGAGGACCCTCGGATTGAGCATCAAGGCCTTACCCATGGCCAGCATCTGTTGCTCTCCACCGCTGAGAGATCCTGCCCTCTGGTTTTTCCTCTCCCCGAGGACAGGGAAGCGATCGAGGACCTCTCTGAGGCTCTGGGAATAGTCGTCCTCTCGGATAAAGGCTCCCATTTCCAGATTCTCGAGAACGGTGAGAGAGGGAAAGACGTTGTTCGATTGTGGAACGTAACACATCCCCCTTCTCACGATCCGGTCGGGCCGGAGCCCGGTGATGTCCTCACCCTCCAGTGTTATCCTGCCCCTGGTCGGTCTTATGAGGCCGAAGATCGTCTTCATGAGGGTGGACTTTCCCGAACCGTTTGGACCGATGATGGTTGCGATCTCCCCGGAGCCCACTTCGACGGAGACACCGTGGAGGATTTCCGTCTCCCCGTATCCCGAGTAGATGTCTTCTACCGCGAGAGTACTCACACCTGCCCTCCGAGATAGGCCTCGATGACGCGGTCATCCGCCTTGATCTCCTCGAAAGTCCCCTCGGCAAGTTCCTTCCCCTTGCTCATCACGATCACCCTTTCGCAGAGCTCGGTAATCAGATTCATGTCGTGCTCGATGACAAAGAAGGTCTTCCCCTGGGATCGAAGCTTGTGGATATTGTCAACGAGTTTTTTCATGAGAGACCGGTTGACCCCGGCCCCTGGTTCATCGAGGAGGATCATCTCCGGATCGGCCATGAGGGTCCGGGCCAGCTCCAGGAGCTTCTTCTGCCCGGTAGAGAGGTTCTTCGCGTATTCGTCTTTCAGATGGATCAGCTCGACGAACTCGAGGACCCCTTCGGCTTTTCTCCTGATCTCCCTCTCCTGCTTTCTCACTCGACCAGGGAAAAACCAGCTGTTCCAGATCTTTTCGCCTGCCTGGTTCGGAGGGACGAGCATCAGGTTCTCCAGAACCGTCATCTCTTTTAGTTCTCGGGGAATCT
Source organism: Deltaproteobacteria bacterium (assembly GCA_019308905.1). Lineage (NCBI taxonomy): Bacteria > Pseudomonadati > Myxococcota > Myxococcia > Deltaproteobacteria bacterium. The sequence goes on along the minus strand of JAFDHF010000039.1, from coordinate 19,519 downwards.
GAAAGGTCCTGCAGAGGGCTCTCCTGGCGATCTGATGACAGGGAAGGCCATCGACCCGACTCCCCTTGAACCATATCTCTCCTGAATCGGGCCTGTAGAAACCCGTAATGAGATTAAAAAGTGTTGTCTTGCCGGCACCGTTGGGACCGATCAAGCCGGTGATGGACTGGCGCTTGACCGAGAGAGAGCAGCCATCGACGGCATGGATCCCGCCGAAATGCTTCTTCACTTCCTTCACCACCAGCTGGGCATCCATGGAAACCTCGGGCAGAAAAGATAACCCATTTTATTCTTTCGGTTTTTTTTGTCAAGGATTTGTTTGTTGAGTTCTCTCACTTCTGGAGAGGACGCCTATCCTTGAGCGGCACCGGGGAAGGGATGGGAGAAAACCGCCGAGGGTGAGCGGCAGGGACAAGGGCCGTTGCGGCCCTTCCGAACCATGGCGGATCATCTCTCCATCTCCCTCTGAACGGCCAGGACCTTTCGAGCCACCTCCGCCGGGCTCTTGCCGAGGACCCTCACCATGGGTTCCTTGCCTACCTCTCCTCTGTCGAAGATGATATCGGGCACTTTACCCTCTTTCAGGACCGTCTTGGTGCCCCACTCCAGGGAGAAGCCCTCGGCTTTCTTGATGCGGGGCGGTTCTTGGGCACGGTCGAAGTGGCTGACCCGAAGTCCGGCCCTTTGACAGGCAGAGAGAATCTCCTCGGAGAACCGGATGTTCATGGCGGATCGGAAGGCGGGATCGCGAGCCATGACGGTGAGAATGATGCTCGCCACGTGTCTGGAGGCACCGAAGGCAGGTCCCGAAACCGTGGCGATGGAATCCCCGAGCCTCACTATTCTCCCGGGAAAAGCTGCCACGTGTTGCTCCGTCTCGGCATAGGGGAGAGCGTAACCCAGGTTGGACTGAACCTCTGGGATGAGCCTGCCGATTCTCCTGTCCTTCAATTTCTCCAGCACGTTCTCGAGGGATTCCACCACGCGGAACCGTTCGGCCTCTCTGGCCATGACGGCATGGGGATTGGTCGGGCCGTGTCCCTTGCCCAGGGAAAGGGAAAACCTGATGGCAGAAGAGATCAGAGCTTTGGCCCCAAGAACCGAGTGGTGGAGGGATTTCCCTTTGGCGAGTTCTGTGGCAATCGCCGAGGCGAACGTACAGCCGGTTCCATGGGTATTCTTTGTTGGAATCCTCGGAGCAGTGTATTCCCTGAAGGCCTTTCCGTCGTAAAGGATGTCCACGATCTCCCCTTCGAGGTGGCCTCCCTTGACCAAGACGTTCCGAGCACCCATGTTGTGTATCTTGCGGGCAGCCTCCCTCATGGTGTCATGGTCGCTCACCTCGAAGCCGCAGAGCATCTCCGCTTCTGGTAGGTTCGGCGTTACCAGGAGAGCCACGGGGATGAGCAGCTCCTGCAAAGCCCTCCGTGCTTCCTCCTTGAGCAGGGGGTCACCGCTCTTTGCCACCATAACCGGATCGACCACTACCCGTCTTATCCTGTACTGCCTGATCTTTCTGGCCACAAGGGCCACAATCTCAGGGGTGAAGAGCATTCCGGTCTTGACCGCATCTATCCCGATATCATTGACGACCGAATCGATCTGTGCCTCCACCAGGCGGGGGGGCACTTCGTGGATTGCCTGTACGCCCACGGTGTTTTGAGCGGTGATGGCGGTGATGGCGGTCATTCCGTATCCGCCCAGGGCCGTAATCGCCTTGAGATCGGCCTGAATCCCCGCCCCTCCACCCGAGTCGGAACCCGCTATCGCCAATACCCTCTTCATCAAGAACCCCTCCATGAGACCGTCGCTGAAGAGTTGGAAGCCTCCCGGCCTTCGGGTTCTCCCAGCAAATCCCTCTGTTTTTTAGCTCAATATCCGGGGCCTGTCAAGAAAGCTGCGCCGGAGTTCTTTGACCCTCGTGGGGTACCTGCCGGCAGGGGCGAAGGGGAGAGGTCGTGTTCGTGATTCGTGTTCGTGGGGACGGGGCAGGAATTCCCGGCCCGGTCCGACGAGGGGCGGAGAGCTTCCGTGCTTTGGTCTATCCGTACCGGCGGTCGAGGTACATGGCAACAGAGAGGAGAACGATGGAAAGAGCGAGGGGGATCTGAAATACCTCTCTTCCTCCGGAGAGTACCTTCTCGCCGACTATGCGAGGGTCCCTGAAGAGTCCGGTGGGTTCCTTTCCCGAACCGGAGTGGAGGTATCTTCCCCCTGTGGCCCTGGCGATCTCCTGGAGGGTGCTCTCGTTCAATCTGGTCACGATCTCTTCTCCGTCGATCTTCAACCACTCCTTGAAATCGCCTTTGTCGTAAACAGGGATCCGTGCTCCCATCCTGGTCCCGAAACCGACGCACACGACGGTGACGCCCTCCGATGCGATGCGGGTGAGGACCGCCTGGAGGTTCTTTTGCCGTCTGTGTCCCCCGTCGGAAAGAAGGAGAATGATCCTTTTTTTCTCTCCTCTGTCAAATAGTTCGGCTGCCTCGGACAGGGCCGCTCCTATGTTTGAGCCCTGAGAGGGGGCTGAATCGACGGCGATCCAGTGGTTCAACACAAACCGGAGGGCTTGGAAATCCTGGGTGAGTTCGGCCTGGGGGAAAGCCTTTCCCGCAAAGGTGACGATACCGAGTCGGTTTCCCGCCAGCTGGGGCAGGCATTTGAGGAGGGTCTGCCTGGCCATATCGATTCGTGAGACCCCAGGGCCGCAGTCCTCTGCTGCCATGGACTTGGAGACATCGAGAACAGCCACGACGTCGAGGGAGCCCTTGAGGAGTTGCTTGGAATATCCGAAAACCAGAGGTCGTGCCACCACGGTGATCAAGAGGCCGAGGCAGAGGATAGGCAGGAGGATTTGACAGGCCCTCTTCCGGTGGAGCGAAATCCGGGAAAACCCGGCTAGCAGATCGATTCGGCCGAACTCCCCGAGGATGGCCCTCCTCCTGTGTATCCCCCACAGGAGTGTACCCAGAACCAAGGGGAGGATCGAAACCGTCCAGAATGCCCTGGTATTGAGGAATCCGAGAGACAAGACCTCCCCCCTTAGATGTCCGGCTCCTCTACGCCGTGTTTGCCCATCTGGCTCTTGTTCGGTTCCTCCTCACCGGGCTCCTTGTCGAGGGAGGCCTGTTCTGTCTCCTTGGGGAACGCCCTCGGATAGAAGACGTAGAGTCTCTCGAGGTTGTACTTGCTCTCCCAGTCGGTGGGGTCGAGCCGGATGGCTTCACGGTACATCTCAGCGGCTTTTGTCGGCAGCTCGAGCTGGGCCATGATGTTGCCCAGATTGTAGTAGGCCCGTTCCTTCCAGCGGGGATCGCCGCTGTTGCGAATCACCTCGAAGAAGTGCTCGCTCGCCTTTTTCAGATTCCTCGCGCGGTAGGCCCTCACCCCCATGTTATAGGAGAGAATGTCCTCCGAGGCGAAGAGGTTTTTCCCTGCCTCTTCGAGGTACTGCGTGTCGAATTGGTTCCTCTCTACGGTCCTCACAGCCTGGGCTATCAGGTCGGCGTACCAGTATTTTTCGTAGATACCATAACAGAGGCAGAGGCTCCCGGCAATCAAGGCGTAGAGTCGAATTCGGCGGACGAATGCGAGGATCCTCATGGCAGACCTCCTAGCAGAGCTCGATAAATAGGGTGTTTCTCAGTAAGATAACAAGCAGCATCAGGCCCAGAGCCACGGCAACCAAACCAGGGTAGAGCTCCCGGTCTTGCCCCTGGATCTCCACTTCCACCATACCCGGTTCGAGACGATCGATTTCGTTGAAAGCAGCCACAAGCTCGGTGTGCGACTCGGTGGGTATGAACCTCCCCCCGGTCCTGTCCACGATCTCCAGAAGGTCGCTGTTCTCCTTTCTCAGGTTGATGCCGAGGAGGTAGAGGTGGATATCCATCTTCTCCATCTCGGAAATGATCGCCTCCTTCTTCTCTGTGGGGATCGAGGCCTCCCCGTCTGAGAGAAACACCAGGATCCGGTTTGCCGACTGGCCCATCTCCCTGAAGTGATCCATCCCTTTCAGGAATGGATCCACCAGATTTGTCCCCCCGTAAAAGGTAGATCCGAGTCTGTCCACCTTTCTTGCGATGATGTCGAGATCTCGAGTGAGAGGCCAGCTTCCAAAGGTCTTGTCCCCGAAGACGAGGAGGCCGATCCTGTCGCCTTTTCTCTTCGCGATGAAACGGAGGGCGGCCTTCTTGGCAGCATCGATTTTCCGGGGTCCTTTCCTCCCCTTCAGGTTGTTCTCCATACTGTAGGAGAGATCGATAACCAGGAGGATGTCCCGGGCGAGAAACCTCTCACGTTTAACGAGGGTCCTCCATTGGGGTCTGGACAGGGCTATCACCAGAAGGGCGATGGCGAAGGCCGACAGGAGCTTGGGCAGGATGCCGAGGAGCCTGGATCCTCCCTTGGCCTCCAACAAGCCGAGGCGGGAGTAGCCGAGAAAGGTGGTCTTTCCCTTGACGAAGAAAGGCAGAAAGAGAATCCCTACGAGTAGAAGATAGGGGTTAGCCAGCCTTATCATGGTTCACCCCTGGAGATGTTGTCGGATCTAGCTGCCCCAGGAGCCCCGTAAACTGTCTAACTATGGACTCCACATCCACCGGAGCGTCACCCTCGTAGATGACCTGGTTGATTCTTACCACGAAGCCTTTCAACTCCTCGTACCAGGGGCGGTCCTTGAGCTGGTTCACGATCTGTGCGGAGGGCCTGTTAGCACTGGTCAGGCCGCAGGCCTCCTTCAAGAAATCTCTCAGAATTCGGTTGATCTCGAAGATGAGTCTCATTCGATGGTCTTCGTAGTTGAAGCAGTTCTCCCTGGCCTTTTGAAGGGCCATCAGGGCCCGGTCTCTGGCCGTCATGGCCGGGACTAGCCCTGTAACTCTCCGCCGCCTTCTCATAAACTCCCATGGCCAGGTGATCGAGGCCAGCAGAACGAGGATGCTCCCCGTCAGGGTGGAGAGTTTCCACTGGAGAACGGCCCATCTGTCTATTTCAGGCCCCTTGGCGTCCTTCATCGGACCGAAGTAGGTGGCAGTTCGAGAAACAAAGATATCAAAGGGCTGGGAAAAGAGGCCGTGATACCGGTATCTCGACTCTACGGGGTTCCAGTCCTCTTGGGTGGCATAGGAGATTTGGAGAGGAGGGAATACCAATCGATCTACGGCAACGGCAGGGGTGAAGGACTGGAGCAAGTAGAGTATAGTGTAGATCGATTTCCCCTTGTCCCGGCGCTTACGGATGCACACATCCCGAACTTCGAAAGGTCCGTGTCTATCGTTTTTCTTGGGGAGATTGACCAGATCTACGACGGTTCCTTTCTCGGCTTCGAGGGTGACCGTTAGGGGGATCTCGTCGCCGATGTGGAAGCCGAAGTTCCTCGGACATTCGAACCCTATGGTGAGGGGGAAGCCCTCTTGATCTTGCGAGTCCTCCTCCTCGGGCTGGAATACCCGATCAGCCGGAGATACGGCTCCAAGGGTGACAAAGGCAGACAGGAATATGCCGAGCACCAGGTTCCTCATCTAGCCTGCTCTCCTGCGAAGAGAGAAGAATTTGCCGAGTTCCCCCACATAGTCGGTCTCCTGGCTGATCCAGAGAGCGTCCATACCGAGGCGGTGAAACAGGGCCTTCAAACGGCCCACCATGGCTTCGGCCTTTCTCTGAAAGGCCGTTCTTTTCCGAATCCCTCCGAGCCAGACGGTCCTCGTCGTGCCTGTCTCGAGATCCTTCACAACGGTAACGCACCGCTTCCTGGGAAGGATTCTCTCCCTCGGGTCCCAGAGGACCAGAGGCACCACATCGTGGGTGATGGCAACGGGTTTGAGTGCGATTTCGAGTTCTTCAAGGTCGTCCTGAAAGTCAGAAACAATGAAAACCAGAGACCGTTTTTGGGGAAGCCTGACCAGGGCGCGGCCCAGTCCGCTCTCTCCGTTTCCATGGGAGCGGACTTGGAGTATCTTCTCCGGAATCAGAAGGCGATAGTCCCTGGCATTCCGAAGAGGCCATTCGACCTCCACGCCAGACCCGTATCCGATGAAACCGACCCGGTCACCGCACCGCCAGGCCGCGTGGGCGAGGACGGCCGAGATCTCTGCTGCGAGCCTCCGCTTTGTTGTCCGCACGGTTCCGAAATCCATGGAAGGGGTCAAGTCGACCACCAGAAAGACGGCAAGATTGGCCTCTGTCAGCCGGGTGTTTTTCAGAATCCGGTGCCCCCCGGTTCTTGCCGTGGCCGACCAGTTTATCGATCTCGGGTTGTCCCCCAACTCGTATTCGGTGATGGTCTCGAACTCAGCAGCCCCTCCCAACTGACGGCTGGCCCAGATCCCGCGGTCGTGCTGCCTGGAATACCACCGCACATAGTAGTCGACCTCGGCAATCTTCGAGAGTATCTCTCTCACGGGATAGGGACCCCTTCCAGAACTTCCTCGAGAACAGTTTCCACGTTCAGCCCTCCGGCTTGGGCCGAGAACTCGAGGAAGATTCTATGCCTCAGAACATCCCTCGCCACGGCGTGAATGTCGTCGGGATACACATGCCGCCGGTTTTGGAGGAAGGCCTCAACTCTGGCAGCATCTCTCAGGGCCATGGTCGCCCGGGGGGAAGCACCCAACCTGATGACTCTTTCAAAGGATTTCAGGCCGAACTCCTCGGGAAAACGGGTAGCCCGGACCAGTTGGACGATGTACTGGTGGGCATAGTACCCGACGGAGACTTCGGCCTTGATGGTCTCTCTGAGCCGGCAGATGTCTCCTGGTTCGAGGACCTGACCGATGGCCTTGAGTTTGTCTCTCTGATCCAGATTTATGTTGGTCAGGATGTCCATCTCAGCCTGGGGACTGGGATATCCAACCACGACTTTGAAGAGAAACCGGTCCAGTTGGGCCTCCGGCAGTGGATAGGTACCGTCCTGTTCTACCGGATTCTGGGTGGCAAGGACGATGAAGGGGTCGTGCAACTCCAGGGTGTCCTTCCCCATGACGGTAACCTGCCGCTCCTGCATGGCCTGGAGCAATGCCGCCTGGGTCTTTGCGGGGGCCCTGTTGATCTCATCCACCAGGGCCACATGGCAGTCGACAAGAGGGCCCTTCTGGAGCCTGAAGCGGTTGCCCACATAGACATAGGTCCCGATGAGGTCGCTGGGGAGCATGTCGGGAACCATTTGGATTCTTCGGAAAACGGCTCCCATGGCTGAGCCGAGGGCTGAGACGAGCAGGGTCTTGGCGAGCCCGGGTACTCCTTCCAGGAGCACATGGCCGTCTGCGAGAAGGGCCACCACGATCCGGGAGATCACCTGGCTCTGGCCTACGATGACCTTCTCGATTTCCGCCACCAGTCTGTGTATTTTTTCTATGTCTTCGCGGAGATCCGATTCCTCCAAGCTGGGCTCTGATCTTTTTTCGACCTCAACGGCGAGCTCCATGGGTCCTACCCCCTGGCTGTCAAACGATGATGTCTCGCTGTCAATGGGTGGTTCCGGGGCTTTGCCGACGAGGTACTGTATGCAAGGCACATGCCAATGCCTGGTTGCTCCAAAATGGGGGACTCCCGGGTGACCCGTGTGGAGCTCCGCCGACCTATCCATTGACATCTGAACCCGGGGTTGGGTATTCTGAGAGGAATTGTCGGCAGAAACCAACAGGGAGGATCCTTATGAGACTGGAGAGGTTTGAGGGGTGTTGGACGGCCATTGTAACTCCCATGCTGCCCAACGGAGATGTGGACTATCGAGGTCTCGAAAAGAACGTGGCTTTTCAGACCAGCCATGGGGTGAATCTCGTACCCACCGGGACCACGGGTGAGTCGCCCACCCTGGACTGGGATGAACACGAACGGGTCATCGGTGAGACCATACGCTTTGCAGGGGGGAAGGTTTTTGTCATGGCCGGGACGGGCAGCAATTCCACCAGGGAGGCTCTCCGCGCCACGGAGCACGCCGTGGAGATGGGAGTCGATGCGGTGCTGCTGGTGGATTGCTACTACAACGGTCCAAGCTCCCTGGAACTCAGGAAGGAGTATTACGCTCCCATCGCCGAGAGGTTCCCCGGGATCTTTGTCACTCCTTACATTATTCCAGGCAGGACAGGTACATACCTGGAAGTCGAGGATCTCGCGATTCTTAACCGTCACTATAGTAACGTGAGGGCGGTAAAGGAGGCCACGGGTGACATGGAACGGATGGTCAAGACGAGGAGACTCTTGGGCAGCGACTTCGATATCCTGTCAGGCGATGATGACAAGACCTTTGAGATGATGACCAACACCGATATTGGCGGTACGGGGGTAGTCTCCGTTGTTTCCAATGTCGTTCCAGGAGCGGTTTCGGACCTCACAAGATCCCTCCTGAAGGGGGACAAGGAGAGGGCGGAGCAGCTGAGAGCGGGCTTGGATCCTCTCTTCAAAATCGTCACGGTCAAGACGACAGAGCAATACGAGGGCTTTACCGTGAGTTGCCGGTTCAGAAACCCCCTGCCCATCAACACGCTCATGAACGGCCTCGGCATTCCGGCCGGCCCCTGTCGTCGACCCCTCGGGAAGATGACGCCCAAAGGGGTGGCCGTGGTCAGGGAGGCCGTCCGGGCAGTCTACGAGAAGAATCCCGAGTTTCTGGCTCCCATCGAAGAGCACTACAAGGTGAGGGTGGTCGACCGAATCGCCGATGATAGGTTCTGGAAGACGGATGAGCCTGGTGACGTGTAGAAGAGCTTGTTAGGGAAAGGGGAGAGTTCGATGAGAATAGTCCTGTTGGGACCGCCTGGTGCGGGAAAGGGTACGGTGGCAAAGGCGCTCATGGACCTGGAAGGGTCTGTCCAGATTTCCACGGGAGACATTCTGAGAAACGCGGTCAAGTCCGGGACCGAACTGGGGAAGAGGGCTCAGGGCTATATGGAGCGGGGAGAACTCGTTCCTGACGATCTCATCATGGAGATCATGGAGTCGAGGCTCAGAGAACCCGACTGCGAGAAGGGATTCATCCTCGACGGATTTCCGAGGACAATACCACAGGCCGAGGCACTGAAAAGACTGTTAGAAAAACTCCACCTCAAGCTGGATCTGGTGGTGAACCTGGATGTTCCGAAGGCGGTCATCCTGGATCGGCTCACTACCAGGAGGACTTGCTCCAACCCCGACTGCCAGGAGATCTATAACATCAAGAGCAAGCCTCCCACCGAGGATGGCAGATGCAGGAAATGCGGCTGGCCCGTGGTTCAGCGCGACGACGAAACGGAAGAAGCCATCACCAAGCGACTTGAAACTTACAACGAGAAGACCGCCCCTCTTATAGATTTCTACAAAAAGGAGAGGCTCCTCAAGACGATCAGCTCGACAAGCAGCGAACAGATCGTATCGATGATCAGAGAGGCCGTCAGATCCGGGTAGCTCTGAGTGGTTTGAAAGGGGAGTCGATTGCGGCGGGCTGAACCGAGGGTTTCTGCTCTTTGAGACCGGGCCGGATGAGGTGAGGGAATGATCATCGAACTCGAGGTCTTGATTCCGGATCGACCGGGCGCATTGATCGAGATGCTGACACCGATCTCAGAGAATGACTGTAACATCCTGAGCATCTCCCATGGCGAGAAACGGGAGGAGGACGGCCTGATTCGGGTCTCCGCCAAGTTAGAGGCGGCCGACAGAAGCTTCCGGGATGTGATGAACCTCATCAGGACGAGGTATGGAGAACTCCGCATCGAGATCATCAGGTTTGCCGCTGCCGGTCTGGTGGGAAGCGGGGCAAAGCAGAAGAAGAGGGTTCTGGTGGTCCTTCTGGACGGGGCGACGGATGTTCCTCTCCCCGAACTGGGTAACCGGACCCCCCTTGAGGTGGCCGGGATTCCCACTCTCCACAGGTTGGCCAAAGAGGGGGTATGCGGCTCTTTCACCGCTCTGGGCTCGGGTACCCTGGTGGGCTCGGATACGGCCATGCTGGCCATCCTGGGTTATGATCCGTACCGGGTCTACACCGGGAGGGGGCCTCTCGAGGTGGCCGGTGCCGGGTTGGATCTCCGGCCCGGGGATGTCTCGCTCCGGTGCAACTATGTGACAATAACCGATGACTTCAGACTGGTGAATCGGACGGCGGGGTATCCGCGGGAAGGACTCGACAGGCTGGAGAAGGCCCTGAATAGGATCCGGCTCTCGGACCCCAAGGTTGAATTTCGGTTTTCCAATTCCCAGGATTACAGGTGTGTGGTCCGGTTTCGGGGATACAAGATCTCTGCGGACGTTTCTGATATGGATCCGCACTACAACGCCGTCGCAGACGCCCTGGACAACCTCGATCTCCTTGGGGAAGGGGAGTCGAAGATCATTACGGCAAAACCCCTGAAGGCGACGGCAGAGGCCAGAAACATGGCCGACATCCTGAATGAATTCGTGACCAAAGCCCACCGGGTTCTCAGGGATCTGCCCTTCAATCGGGCGAGGGTTGCCAGGGGTCTGCCCCCTGTCAACGGGATCATGCCCAGGGGAGCGGGAGAGACGCCCTCCCTTCCGAGTTTCCAGTCGAGATGGGGGATGAGGGGAGGGTGTGTGGCTGGAACGGGGCTGATAAAGGGGGTCGGCAGGCTCACCGGGATGACGGTCCCAGAGGTGCCGGGAGCAACCGGATATGTGGATACGGACTATCTGGGCAAGGCCAGAAAGGCTCTCGACCTCCTCGCAGACAATCATGATTTTGTGTTGATTCACGTTGAGGGGATCGATGAGGTCAGCCATGACAGGGATGCAAAGGCAAAGATCAAGGCCCTCGAGGATTCCTCCGAAGGGTTGGTCCGCCATCTCGTTGAAAACCTCCCAGATGATGTGGTCCTCTGCGTGTTGTCTGACCACACCAGTTCGACTCTCCTCGGCGATCACACCATCGACCCTACGGGCATCTTGATATGGTCGAAGGCCCGAGGTTTCCGGAGCGATCCGGCGGAGAGGTTTGTGGAGAGTGAATTCCCCAGGGGCTCTCTTGCGAGGGTGGAAGGCCGGGAAGTCGTGCCTCTCCTCATGGGGTTTGCCCAACGGCTGCAGAAGTTCGGGGCCTGAGGAGCCTGTCTCCGGTTGCCCGCCTCCTGAGCTTGCGGGGTGGGATTGGCGGGTCGGCGATCCCCTTTATCCCCCTTCGACCCGGGCTGGTGGAACAATCGGGGGCCGGGGTGGACGGAACAGGGGAGTCTGCCCTTGCCTCGGGAGAAGAGACAGGGATGATGCTGGTGATTAAAGTAATTGAGATCAAAGGGAAGTGCCCTGTATACGAACCAGGTGACAGGATCGTTCTCAGGGAGGGTTATATCCTCGATCCGGGCAGTACAGGTGGTGTATGCATGCATTCCCTCGCTTCGCTCCTCCCCTACTACGTGGCTTTGTCAAGAGGGGTGAAATCGAGGGACCTCGGCCTTTCCAGGGAGGGTTCCGAGGAGTGCTATGTCCAGTGTCTCGATCCCTGCGAGATAACGGGAGGTGGAACGGTGCGCTTCGAGATCTCCAGGGTGGAAGAGCCCTGAGAGGTTCGGAGCCGGAAGCCCTCCCGGCGATTTGATCGTGTGTGCCCCTCTCCCCATCCCTTGCCCCCACTCGAGGGCCCCCGGCCTTTGCCGCCTGGATTTTTCAATGAAAGGATTCGAGATTCCCCAGCCCATACCTGCGAGTATCTGCCTGGCCTGCGATGTGTGCTGCCGCTTTCCAGAGAGGGAGAGTTTCCTCGCCCCCTTTTTCACCGAAGAGGAGCTCCTTGGGGCTCTGGAGACCGGAGAGGGTGGGGTCGAATTTCGAGGCGTACCGCAATCGGCGGGTGGGCAGGTTGTCCCGGTGCCCTGGGCTGACGGGTTCAGGTGCCCCTTTTTCGAAGGGGAGACGCATTTCTGCCGGATCTACCGGAGGCGTCCTCTAGACTGCCGGCTCTATCCCTATGCCTTGATGCTCGATCCGAGCGGCTCCGGTGTATGGCTGGGAGTTGATACGAAATGTCCGGCCACCGGTGATCCCGAAATCCTGGAGAGCCTTGTGGCTTCCGGTACCGCAATCGCCGAAGCCTCCATGTGTCCGGAGCTGATCGGAATTCTCAAGAGATCTCCCCGTCTGATCGGCCCTCACCAGAGAGACGTGTTGCCCCTGCTGCGTCTCGAGGAGTTGACGGAGGCTCTTCTCGCCGCGGGGCGGTTGATCCCGTGGGAATCGCCGTGTCACGCCTTCCCAGGCCGGTTCGCCGATGAAGAGGAGCCCGTTCCTCCCGTTCCGGTCGAATCCCTCCGGCCTCTCACCATCTCCGACCGGGCGGTCATGGAGGCTCACCTGAGGCAGAGGAAGCCCAGGCTTGCAAGTCACTCCTTCGCCGTCCAGTTCATGTCGAGGGACCTGGTCTCTCCCCTCTGGTGTGAGCTGGAAGAGTTCTTCTGCCTTTGGGCCTTTGACGGGGGGACCGTTTACATGCCCCTGCCGCCCCTGGGACCTGGAGATCTTCGAAGGGTTCTGCCCCGCTGTTTCGCCTTCATGGATCAGCACAACGAGCGACCCTGGATTTCCAGGATCGAGAATCTCTGTTTTTCGGATGTTTCCGGTGGGATCCTCGAGGAGTTTCGCATCCGACCGGGTTTTCCGGATTACCTGTACCGGAGAGAGGACCTGGTGGAGCTGCAAGGGCGGGCCTTCCGTGCCAGGAGATCCGACTGCCGCGCCTTTGCCAGAAATCCCGGAATCGACTACAGGCCGTATGAACAGGAAGACGAGGTTCCCTGCCAGGCCCTCTTTGACCGCTGGCAGGCCGATCGTATGGAGAAGACCGCCGACCCTGTTGCCAGAAAGATGCTCGAAGACTCCAGATCCTATCACTTCCAGGTGCTTGCTCATGGGCCGGCCATGGGCCTGACAGGCAGGGTTGTCTGTATGCTCGGGGACGTGGTGGCCTATACCTTCGGTTTCCCTCTCAACGAGGAGACCTTTGTCGTGGCCCTGGAGGTGACGGAGCCCTCATTACGAGGAGCTTCTGCCTATGTTTTTCGTGAGTTTTCGAGGGAGTTGGAGGGCTATCGATACATCGACGCCATGGATGACTCGGGCCTCCCGGGATTGAGGCGCCTGAAGTGGTCCTATCATCCCTGCCGCCTGGAGCCGGCCCTGGTTCTGTACAGGGGGTGATGGCCCGGGAACTGTCAGACCGGGGCTCCAGGTCGTTGGTCCTTGAGGCAAGAGACGCCCTCCAGATGCTTGGGGCCGGTGGGAAACCGGTGCTCAGACTATTGCCTGACGATGATCCTCCCTTCGGGTTTTTCCACGACCTCTCCGATGACTCGAGCAGCGCTCACGCCTTCCCGATGGAGAGCCTCGACCAAGCCCTGCCCCTTCTCGTGTGGGATGGCAATAAGAAGGCCTCCAGAGGTCTGGGGATCGTAGAGGAGGTCCACGAGAAAGGGCGAGAGGTTCGCCTCCATATCGACACCGCATGAGACAAAATCCCGGTTGGCCCTTGTACCGGCGGGCACCAGCCCCATGGCGGCGTAGTCTTTGGCCTCCTCCAAGAGGGGGACCCTTTCGCTGTGGATGACCATCCCCACCCTGCTTGCCCGGGCCATCTCCAGGGCGTGGCCGAGGAGTCCGAATCCCGTAACATCGGTGCACCCGTCTGCACCGAATTCCTGCATGAGCTCCGAGGGTCTCCTGTTGAGAGTCGTCATGATTTCCGTCATCAGGGTCACGGCAGCCTCTGAGGCCATCTCCCCTTTGAGAGCAGTTGCAATGACACCGGTACCCAGAGGCTTTGTCAGGACGAGCACGTCCCCCGGGAGTGCACCGCCGTTCGATACGACCCGGTCAGGATGGATCACGCCCGTCACCGAGAGACCGTATTTCAACTCTTCATCGTCCACCGAGTGCCCGCCCACCAGCACGGCTCCGGCTTCTTGGATCTTGGAGAATCCTCCCTCCAGGATCCTTCGGAGCACCTCTATCTCCATGTGTTTGATCGGGAAGCCGACCACATTGAGACAGGTGAGCGGTCTTCCCCCCATGGCGTAGACATCGCTCATTGCATTGGTTGCAGCCACCTGGCCGAAGGTATAGGGATCGTCGACCACGGGGGTGAAGAAATCCACTGTCTGGATCAGTGCCAGATCGTCAGAGATCCTATACACACCCGCGTCCTCCCCCCGGTCGAACCCTGCAATGAGATTCGGATCCTTCACAATGGGAAGGCCCTCGAGAGCCTGGTCCAGTGCCCCTGGACCGATCTTGGCTGCTCAGCCCGAGGCACGCGTCTTCTGGGTCAGATGCACTCTTTCCTTCATCTGTATTCCTCCGTTCCAGCCAACCGGCCGACTCTGAAGAGAGAGGCAGAAGGCTCACAGGGCCGAGAATCGGCCCCTTTCGAATCTGTAGATTCCCACCACCGTTACACCTTGGTCTGCCAGGAGTCGTTCCACCCGATCCCTGTCCTGGCAGGAGAACTCCAGGGCCATGCCGCACTCCGAGCTGATCTGGCGGGGCACGGGGACTACATCGATTCTGAGCCCGGCCGCCTTGAGGGCCTTCTCCCCCTTTATGACGTGGTGTATCGATTCGAGGACTGCTGCGCAGAGCCCGCTGGTTCGGAAAGTATCTGCCCCTGCTGCCATCTCACCGTCCCGAAGCCCTCATCGATCAGCATTCCCCGGAAGCAGCGCCGGAGGTCCTTCCCCCTACCGGCCCGTGGCTATCTTTCCGAGGGCTTCGAGCACCTCTGCCACCTCCTCCCGAGTGTTGAAATAGCCCATGCTCAGACGTACGGTCCCACCGGGAAAGGTCCCCAGGGTCCTGTGGGCTCCTGGGTTGCAGTGGAGCCCTACGCGGGTCATGATGTCGAACTCCCGGTCGAGACGGTATCCTACGTCAGAGGTCTCAAGGCCCTTCAGATTGATCGAAACAGTGGCGGTCCGTTCTTCCGGCCGCTCCGGGCCGTATACGGTGACCCCCTCTATCTCTCCAAGGCCCTCAAGAAGCGTTTTGGTAAGCTCGATTTCGTGATGACGGATTCTTTCGACTCCCTGTTCCTGAACAAACCGCACCCCCTCGCCCAGCCCGACGATCCCGATCGTGTTCGGTGTGCCCGCTTCGTATCGATCCGGCAAGAAGTCCGGAGGATCCCACGATTCGGATCTGCTTCCGGTTCCTCCGAGTTTCATGGGCTTCAAGTCGATTCCCTCGTGAATGAAAAGCCCACCCGTGCCCTGGGGTCCGTACAGGCTTTTGTGCCCGGTAAAGGCCAGCAGATCGATCGACCATGACTCGACATCGATGGGAACCGCTCCGGCCGACTGGGCGGCATCAACGAGAAAGGGGATTTCTCCTGATATCCTGCCGATTTCTTCCAAGGGGGCGAGGGTACCCACAACATTGGAGGCGTGATTCACCGCTATGAGTCGGGTGTTCCTTCTGATCGACCGCTTCAGAGCATCGAGATCGATATGACCCTGTTTGGAGCAGGGCACGAGGGAGAGATCGATGACCCCCCTTCTGGACAGGTAGTGGAGGGGCCGCATCACCGAGTTGTGTTCCATGGAGGGGGCCACCACGTGGTCCCCTTGCTTGAGGAGACCCATGATGGCCAGATTGAGGGCCTCCGTGGCATTTGACGTAAAGACCAGCCGCTCGGACCGTGGGATGTTGAAGAGTCGGGAGAGTCTCTCCCGTGCCTCAAAGACCAGCCGGCTCCCCTCCAAGGCGAGCCTGTGGCCGGACCGGCCCGGGCTCGACCCGACATGGAGGCTGAAATCCCGCATTGCCTCCACCACGGCCCGGGGTTTCGGAAAACTGGTGCAGGCGTTGTCAAAGTAGATCATTCTACCCCCCACGGCAGAGAAGTCTCAGGGCCTCACCACACTGTCCGCTTCGAGAAGGGAAGTCGCAATGTCGAACATATTCGAGATCAGCCCCACTCTGAGCCTGTCCTTCAAGCGGAAATAATCCAGACAGGTGCCGCAGGAGAGAACCTCCACCCCCATGGATTCCAGTTCCCTGATCGACTCGATCAGGTCAGAGTCCCCCGTGGTGAGTCTCACTCCTGAATTTACAAAGATCAACTTCTGCGGCCTGGGAGTGACGTCTTTCAATGTTTTGACAAAAGCCCTGAGGAGAATGCCTCCCAGCTCCGTGTCTCCTCCACCCATGATATCAGAGCTCACGTAGACGACCACCTTGGGTGTGAAAGAGGGGGTTGGGGTTTCTCGCCCTCTCCCCTGGAGCCTCACCTCGCAGGGGTATCCCTTCACGATGTCGAGGAGATAGTCCCCGCCCCGCTCTTGAACATCCACACTACATCCCTGGCTCTTTGCAAAACGCTCGACATTGTCACGCGAGGTGGGATTGTCGACGACAACCGTTATGATCCCCTCTTCCAGGGATTCGAGGGCCCGTTTCGTCATGACTACCGGTTCTGGGCAAGATTTGCCTCTTGCATCGATCGTTTTGCTCAATTTCATACCTCCCCGTGAGCTATGGAAAACATATTATCTTACAAGGAATTATGAGACGAAGTCAAATCGAAAAACTTGATTGAGGTGCAAACTCTAATCGGAAATCCCGATAGCAAGCCCTCCCGGGAGAAAGACCTTCCTCCTGGGCGGCGGCAAGACGGTGCTGGCGGACTTCGAGGTTCGATTCTCGGATCGGAGGTGCCAGAGGTGGGACTTGGAGCCGGCGGGTCGAAGAGCTAACTCCGGCAGGTTTCGGCCAGGTCGCTCAATTTCTGGCAGGCGAGTTCGACTGTGTGCTCATCCACGCAATAGGCGATCCTGAACCAGCCCCTGTAGCCAAAGGCCGATCCAGGTACAACGAGGAGCAACATCTCCCTGGCCCTGTCGATGAAAGCCCTTTCTTCGTCGGGACACCTTGCAAAAATGTAGAAGGTACCCTGGGGTCTTGCGAACTCGTATCCATTATCCTGGAGAGTCCTCTTGATCATGTCTCTCTTGAGCCTGTAGCCGTCTACATCGACCCGGACGGCGAGCTCGGCCACAGCCCTCTGCATCAGGGCCGGTGCATTGACGAACCCGAGAATCCGGTTGCAGATGGCCATGCCGTCCATGATGGCCCGGCAGTCCTCCATGGCGGGATTGACGGCCACGTATCCTATCCGCTCCCCCGGGATCCCCAGGGATTTTGAAAAGGAGTAGACCATGAAACTCTCGGTATAGAGGCTTGCAATAGAGCTGAAGGTCTCTCCGTCATATATGATCTCCCTGTAAGGTTCGTCCGAGACTACGTAGATGGCCTGCTGGGTGAAGCGTCTCTTCTGGTAGAGCATCTCGGCGAGTTCCGCCAAGTTCTCCCTGGAGTATACAACCCCGGTCGGGTTGTTTGGGGAGTTGATGATGACCGCCCGGGTCCTCCTGGTGATAGCCGCCCCGATCTTGCCGACATCCAATGAGAAGTCTTCGGCCGGCTGGACCACGGTGAGTTCACCTCCGTGGTTCTCGACATAGGCCCTGTATTCCACAAAATAGGGGGCTACCACAACGACCTTCTCGCCGGGGTTGAGAATGGTCTTGAGAACCACGTTCATGCCTGCAGCCGCACCGGCACACATCATGACGTGTTGGGGCCCGAGAGCGTCGAAGTAGCCTTGTGCTGTGAGGGCATCGGCCACCGCCGCCCTGACCCAGGGGAAACCGAGGTTCGGCATGTACCTGTGCATCCCCGCTCTCTGCCGGACCAGGTCACATACAGTCGAAGCAAACTCACTGGGAGGTTCGACTATCGGGTTTCCCAGGCTGAGGTCGGCCACATTCCCGGGGCCGTGAATCTCCTTGAGTCGGATGCCCTCCTCAAAGAGCCTACGGATTTCGGAAGCATTCCTCATGTCACTTTGTATCTTTCGCGAAACCGGCATGTGGATCTCTCCTGGTCGATTCTCAGACCGCCGGCGCCTCGAGTTTCTCGACCTTGAAACTCTTTCCCTCTTTCGGGAGGCCGGGGAAGACGGCCATAAAGGAGATGGTTCCATGGGGTTTGACGACCATGTCCTTCGGCCTTTTTGGCAGTAGAGCCTCCTCTCCCGTGAAGGATCCGGAGACGAGTTTTTCGAGTTCCTCCGGGGTAAAGACGTTGCCGCAGAAGATCACCTTTTCTCTTATCATGTTTCCGGCTTGGTCGAGTATGACGATCCTGAGCTTCACGTATTTCCTCGCCCGCCGTGATGCATTGGTCACACTACCCCTGACGATGTAGAACCGGTGCTGCCCGATCCTTTCCTCGTAGCCCTCAAGACCGC
Organism: Deltaproteobacteria bacterium; assembly: GCA_019308905.1. Taxonomy (NCBI): domain Bacteria; kingdom Pseudomonadati; phylum Myxococcota; class Myxococcia; species Deltaproteobacteria bacterium. The sequence continues at coordinate 1,293 of JAFDHF010000039.1, read as the reverse complement.
CGAACTCAAGCCTCCCCTTCCCAAATCCGATAACATCCTCCCAGAAGTATGAGATCTTCTCTGCCACGGCCTCGAGAGTCGTACCCACCTCTGCAGGCAGGCTCACAGATCCCCCCTGGTTCTGCCACCAGAGATATCCCGCCCCGCCCAAGGCGAGGATAAGGATGAGAAGCAAGACCGCCCGGAGGGAGGAACGCCTCCTGGCCTGCCGCCTGTCCATTCCCTTCTCCCTGAGGAGGTCGGCGAATTTCCTGTTCTTCATCGACGGCAGAGAGACTTCAGCCGCCCCGCCTTCGGGCTCCTTCTCCTTCTCCATCTCTTCCTTGAAGAATGCTTCCACAGAAAGGCGAGGCTCCTCCTCCTGTGGCGTCTCTTCGCGGGTCCCGACGATTACCTCCGATGGTTCGGGGGCTGGGGAGAGACCGAGATCGAGGTCACCGGGTTGCTTTTCCTCTACGGTCTTTTCCTCAAACTGATCAGGAGGCGGAGTGGGGAGGGGTTGGTCGGACGTTCCGGTCTCCGGGACAGGAGCCGGTTCGGGGGTTAAGGAGAGACCGAAATCGAAATCGGCGGGCTCCTCCGCAGGCTGTTCCTGGACATGGTCACCGGGCGGGGTGGGGGCGGACTGGCCGGGTGCCTCGGTCTTGGATTCGTGGAGAAGAGGCTCTTCTTTGGTAAGGAACTCTTCGAAGGATATGCCTCCTGGCTCGGCTTCCCCGGGAATGTGCGCGGGTCTCTCTTCGGGTCTTTCGATCGTAACCTCTTCGGCCCGGTCCCTGTGGAACTTCTCGAAGTTTTCTAATTCAGCCAAAAGGTCATCCGTGCTCTCCGGCTTCACGGTGAAGACGTGCTTACACTTTGAGCAACGGACCTTGATCCCCTTTGAGGGAATCCTGGAATCATCCACGGTGAAGGCGGTCTTGCAGGCCTCGCAGGTTACGATCATTTCGAGTCCCCTGTGTGGAATCGTGCAAATTATGGACCAATGTCCTGGAAAAAGCAAGCCTTGGATGGGAAGCCGATTCACCGGAGATCTCCCCTCTCATCGCTGATCGGGTCACCGCGTGAGCTCAGGAGCGAGGGGACAAGGGTGTTCTCCTGCCAAGACAGAAAAAGATCGTGACGTCATATACTTGCAAGAATCCTGGGCCGAAAACTCAGGAAACTCCACCCCCTGTGTGAGGACTTTCCCCAAAATTTTTAGAAAAGTTGAACAGCAAAAGGCAGTAACAGTTGACCCTCAACTTCTCTTCTTACCAGATTGGGCGTTATTCCTGTTTTGGAGGCAAAAAG
>JAFDHF010000038.1 GCA_019308905.1 Deltaproteobacteria bacterium | reverse complement strand
GTCAGGGATCTTCGGACCTCCTTTATAAGAGTATCGAGCGAAGGCCTGATGATCTCGATCAACTTGTCGGGCTCCTTTTCACCAAAGACAAGCTCTCCCTGTTTGTATCGCTCAGCATCCCGATAGGGCAGGCCCAGTCTCTGTTGAATATCCCGGGTGAAATCACTCCCGGAGACCATGAGGTTACGAACAAAGTACTGATCTGTTTCACTGTAGATCGAGAGCGTGGTATTTCTATCCCCCACATCCAGGACTATGGTACACCGGCCTCCTCCGATTTCGTCGTTGAACAGAAGGGCGTTCATCACGGCCAGAGGGTTGATGTCGACCAGAGCAGGTTCGATGTCGGCCTGGTGGAGCAGGTCGATATGCTGTTGAAAATACTGTTTGATCACGGCCACAAGAATCAGACGTATCTTCCGGGAGGGTCTGTCAAAACCGAAAACCTGATAATCCAACTGGACCTCTTTCATATCGAAGGGGATATAGTTTCTTGCCCAGAGATTGATCGAGGAGGAGAGCTCTTTGCTCGACATCTTTGGCAGTTCCACCTGCCGAATGGCCGTGGAGACACCACCGACTGCCGTTACCACTCTGGCACGGTGGAACGGCATGTCTTCCATCACCTTCTTGATGGCACTCAATCTGGCGGAGGTGCCGTCCTTTCCCTCTTGCCCTCCCGGCTCTGTGCGAACCTCGGCTGCCTTTGCTTCGACGAGTTCAACCCGGTTGAACCCTCTTCTTTCCAGTTGGACGCACTTGACGGTGTGGGACCCCACGTCCAGGCCGATCGTCCTTTTTGCAAACAGAGAAAAAGAACGACGCTTCTTTGTCTTCTTTTCGGAACGAAGGCTGCTTCCCTCGGGAGGAGGCTCCCTCTGCTGATCCGGACCCTCCCTGTCTATCGAGGTGTCCTCGCCTCGGATCACCGCCAGGAGTCGGTTCGTCGCTGCGATATCCCCCTTCTTTTGCTCTTCTCCGTTCAAATTCGACTCCCCCCAGTCTGAAAAGCAAGCCGCACCACGGCTTCGTCCACCTTCTCCCTGCCCCGAATCATCATAGTCAGCAGGGCGTGATGGCACAGAGTAATGATCTTGCGTGGATAGCCCATGGTATTCATGAAGACGGCCATATACCCGTCTTCCGTAAAGAGGCTGGATCCATGGTTCAACCCAGCTACCCTCAGCCGGTGCTCGATCAGGCTCCTGGTCTGTACTTCGTCAAGGGGAAGAAACGTGTAAGTCATATTGATCCGGTCTTTGAAATTCTCCAGCCCCTTGACCCTCTCCAAGAACTCCATCTGCGCAAAAACGATGAGCTGAAGTAGTTTGTGTTCATTGGTCTCGTAATTGAGAAGGCTCCTCAGGATCTCGATATGATCTCTGGAGAGCTTCTGGCCCTCGTCTATGACCAGGACCATGGCCTTTCCCCGGTCCACCCCCATCTCGAAGAGGTACTTCTCGATCTCTTCTCGATACTCGAAGGTACACCGCCTGGGCGGCTCGATTCCAAAAAGAGAGACCAGGTTGCTGAAGAACTGAAAATCGGTCTTGAAACCCGGATCCAGCAGATAGAAGAAGCGATAAGTCTCGGCCTCCCCCTGAAACCGCTGGAGTAAAACACGGCTGACCGTGGTCTTTCCCGTCCCCACCTCTCCGAGTATGACGTTGAGTCCCCGCCTCAGGCGGATCGAAATCTCAAGCTTTTGAAGACACTCTTCATATTCCTCCGAGAGATAGAAGAACCTTGGATCAGGTGTACTCGAAAAGGGTTCACTCTTAAGGCCGAGAAGTCTGAAGTATTCCATCGCCCCTTTGTGAACACCTCGCCTGCACCGATGAGCGGGGATCCCTCAATTGCTCTTTCCAGTCCCCGCGGTCCACCTATCCAGCGACGTGGGACGCCGCTGCCAGTCCTTTATCAAGCAAGAAGAGTGCCAATACCCTGCCCTGCCTCACAAACGCGGCTGTGACGAATTGGCCGATTTCCGGCCAAAGGCAGATAGAATATGGCCGGATTGTTACCACCACCTGCATCCATGGAGAATCTCGCCAGATGCGTTCCCTCATCCCTCTCACAGGGACTGTTATCGTCAGCGTCCCGGTATGATGAGGAGATCGCAGTTCGCATAGGGGGCGGCAAATCCTTGGAAACCCCTCTCTAGCCGCTTATATACAGCCGATATAGGGGCCTGTCAACCCGGATCGAACCGGAGGTTCTCCGGCAATGGTATGCCCAGTAGTACCTTTGCAGGGCCTTAGTAGAAGCGGAAAAAACCATTGCTCATCTCGCCCGTTGCCCGGTATTGATTTTCAGGCCCAAAGATGCTAGTAGAAACACCCAGGGGGACGGCGTGACTGGAATCATTCTGGCCGGGGGCAAGAGTCTGAGGATGGGGGAGCAGAAGCTCTTCCTCAGAATGGGGGGAGTGCCCCTTTTCGAGCGGGTCTATAGAGTCCTAAAACCCATCTTTGATGATATCTTGGTGGTGGCCAACAACCCCGAGTGGTTTCGCTCCTATCGGGTTCGGGTGGTGCGGGATATCCTGCCAGGCCGGGGAGCCCTGGGAGGGATCTACACGGGCCTCAGATGTGCCTCAGGGGATGCCGGTTTCTGTTTTGCCGCCGATATGCCTTTTCTAAACGCCGGACTGATTCGCCACATCATGGAGAGGGGGGACGAGGGAGACGTGATCATTCCGAGGACGCCCGACGGCCTCCAGCCATTGCATGCCATATACTCTAGAAGGTGCCTCCTGCCTATGGAGAAGCTCCTCGCAGAAGGTGATTTGAAGATCGTCGATTTTTTCGGGGATGTCACCGTGGTGTATGTCTCTGAAGGGGAGATCCGCCGCTACGACCCGCTGTTGCTCTCTTTCCTCAACGTCAACACGAGGCAAGACCTCCTGGAGGCTCAGGAGCTAATCACACGCACTCAAGAAATGGATCGCCTATGATTGTTTGCATGCGGCGGGTCCTCATTCCGGCGGTAATCGTCCTGTCGGCGACTCTCTCCCCACTGGGCAACCTCTCCTATGCCGAAACCCGGTCACAGCAAGAGATGGTGAAGCTGGCGGTGGGGGCTTATCAGGACGGGCTTTATCCTCTTGTCCAAAGCCAAATCCATACTTTCTTCAAAGAATTTCCCGAGAGTCCTCAGAGACTGGATCTGCTTTACCTGTTGGGGAGAACCTATTTCCTCCAAGGCAATTTCTCCAAGGCCCGTGAAACCTTTCTCGCCTTTATAGACGACGATCGCTTGACTACCGCAGAAAGGAACTACGGCCTGTTTTGGCTCGCCGAATCATGTGTTCAACTCGACCGTTGGGACGAGGCCAAGGCCTATTATCTGAGATTCATTACCGGGAAGCCTGAAGGCCCCTTCCTGGAAAAAGCCCTTTTTGCTCTCGGCTTGATCGCGTTCAGGAATGGTGCCCTGGCAGAGGCGGAAGATTACCTCAGTCGAGGGGTCCGGAAATATCCCGGCGGCCGGTACAGGTCCCAGGAGCAGTATTACCGCGGCCTGATTTACAGCCAGTGGGGCAACTACAACCAGGCGGTTCGCCTGCTGAGAGAGGCGATTTTTTCCTCCCAGGAGCTCCCTGCCCCTTTACGTAGAGACGCCCTCTACAGCCTTGCGGAGAACAGGCTCAAACTGGGCCAATTCCAGTTGGCCCTTCCCTACCTATTGGATTTCTACAGCACCCATTCCCGTGATCCCCGTGCTCCCCTGGCCCTGTACAAGGTCGGATATTGTCAGTTGAAGACAGACCGTAGAAAGGAGGCCCTCGAGTCCTTTCGGATGCTGGTCAAGAAGTTCCAGAATTCCGAACCCTATCCCTACGCTCTTTCCGAAATAGGAGAAATTTACCTGGAACAGAGGAACTATAAGAAAGCAAAACAGGTGTTCAGTCAAATCCTGAAGGAGTTTCCAGAGAGCGAGTTGGCCGCCTCCGCCCTTGTCAATCTGGGCTGGTGTCTTTTGAACCTCGGGGATTTTGACGGCATGACACGGATTGCCCACCGGCTGCTCAGGCTTCCCACAGAACGGCGGGAAAAGACCCTGCCCCAACTCCTGCTGGCAGAGGTCCACTTCCACAAGGGGGAATACAAGGAGGCCCTTCCCTATTTCTTCAACCTCCTGAATGTTCCCGCCCAGCGAGAAAATGCATTGTACAAGATCTCCCGGTGTTATTTCTATGAGGGAAAGTACAAGGATGCTATTACCAATTTTGAGATTCTCGCCCTCGAGTATCCAGATACCGAACACCTGGAGGAGTGCTTGTTCCTCAGGGGAAAGGCGGCCTCCCTCCTGGGCGACACGGAGAAAGCCATTGCCAGTTTCACGGCCATTCTCGACAAGAAGGGGAACGGTTCATGGAGGGTCGGCGCCCTCTACGAGCTTGCAAAAATCTACTACGAACGGAAGGACGTGAGGGAGGCTGAGAAACTCTTTTCCACGATTGTCTGCACAGTGCCGAAAACACCGACCGCCGTTCTGGCTTCCTACTATCTCGGAATCATATCCTTCAAAGAGAAACGCTACGCCGACGCCCTCCCCTACCTTGAAGATGCCTTGCAATCGAAGAATCCGGCGATCAGGGCAGAATGCCATTACCGAATGGGGGAGATCTATCTCCAGAGGCGATCCTACACCCTTTCCCGTCATCATTTCCAGAGGATCATCGATACTCTTGCGGACCAGAAAGGATGGCTCGAATTGGCCATATTCGAGATGGGAAGGGTACATCTCGCCCTGGGTGATTCTGAGAAGGCTACAAGGGCCTTTCAAGAGGTTCTCAATGTTTCAAAAGATCCGGATTTGAGAATGGCCTCAGAGCAAATGCTCGGCTACATAGGAAGATCGAAAGCGAAACCATCTTGATGATCCTCTCTGGGGATGAGGCGCGCGGGGAAGACGCCTTTCGAGAGAGCACGGAGAGAAGCGGCGCCGTTTACCGATGGTCCCGGCAAAAGAACGGCCGGGATCTTGGACATGAAACCAGGAGATCGGGGAAGAGTCGCCGCAGGAGAGAGGTGTGGTTGTGTGTCCCGGTGAACAGGACCGCCGGTCTGGCAAGCGGGCCATCCATCAATTTACCTCTCAGGTAGTGGGGAACGTGCCGGTCACCTCCTCGGTCCGTCGCCTCGACCTGTTGCTCCCCCCTTCTGCTTCCTTCGAGATTCTGCCGGGGCAGTTCTTTATGATCAGGACCGGCATGACCCTGTGGCCTTTGCTGAGGAGACCCTTCAGCATCCTCTCCTCGGATCCTCCGGGTCATGGGAAAAAGAGACGGGTCTCCATTCTGTTCCGGGTGGTGGGCCAGGGGACCCGCCTCATGGCTGAATGGCAGAGGGGCCAGTCCGTGGACATGATAGGTCCCCTGGGCAGGGGATACACCCTTCCAGAATCTTCGGGTACCGTTCTGATGCTGGCCGGAGGCTTGGGTATTGCCTCCCTATTCGGGCTGGCTGAGTCGATCCTGCTCAAGCAGGGAGCCCCTTTGGTGTGGGTCTGTATCGGGGGGAAAACCGGTGAGGAAATCCTGATGAAATCGGAGTTGGAGGAGATGGGAGCAGAAGTCGAGGTTACTACAGAGGACGGCAGTATGGGGATGCATGGTCTCCTCACCCAATGGTTGGAAAGGCTTGATACCCAGATGCGCATGGCCGCCCTCACCAAAAGCCCCGGACTGGCGGTTTATGCCTGCGGGCCTTTTGAAATGCTTGCCAGGGTCGCTGCGATCACGAGGATGCTGCCGCTCCCCTGCCAGGTTTCTCTCGAGGCACGGATGGCCTGCGGTGTAGGGGCGTGTCTGGGTTGTGCCGTTAAGACCAGGCAGAGGGGCTATCAAATGGTCTGCAAGGCAGGGCCGGTTTTTGATGCCAGGGAGATCGACTGGGAGGCAACGTGCCGGCTTTTCTGAAGCGGTTGGGAATGTTCAAATCGTTCGAGCCCACGGCCCATCTCTAGACAGAGGAGTCCTTTGAACAGAGGCGAAGCCGGTCGAAAGAGTCGAAGGCCTGCAGCTTCCAGATAAACCCGAGTAAGCAAAGGAGCGTTGGAGATTGTGAGAGAGCCGGATCTCTCAGTTGAGATTGCGGGGATTTCGCTCAAGAACCCGGTGATGACCGCCTCCGGAACCTTTGGTTACGGGGAGGAATATGCCTCTCTTGTCCAACTGGATCGGCTCGGAGCGGTCATCCCCAAGGGAATCTCCCTCGAACCCATAGAGGGTAATCCCCCTCCCCGTATCGTCGAGACCGCTGCAGGTCTGCTGAACGCCATCGGGCTCCAGAACGTTGGGGTGGAGAGTTTTGTACGTGAAAAGCTCCCTTTCTTGAAACGGTACGGGACACCGGTAATTGTCAATATCTTCGGCTACACGATGGAAGATTATGTCCGCCTGGCTGAGAGGCTGGATGACGAGGGTATTGCCGGCCTCGAGGTGAACATTTCGTGTCCCAATGTCAAGAGAGGAGGGCTCTGTTTCGGCCATGACCCGCGTACGGCCTTCGAAGTGATCCATGGCGTCAGGGCGAAGACCTCTTTGCCGGTCATCGCAAAACTCTCGCCCAATGTGACCGATATTTCGGTCCTTGTGCGGAGCGTTCAGGATGCAGGGGCGGACGCCATCTCTCTGATCAATACACTGCTCGGAATGTCCATAGACGTGGAGAACCGCAGGTCAAAACTCGGCAATATCACAGGGGGCCTTTCAGGGCCGGCGATCAAGCCTGTGGCCTTGAGGATGGTCTGGCAGGCCCGGGCTTTGGCTCGGGTTCCCATTATCGGGGTTGGCGGCATCACGACGGCCGCCGACGCGCTGGAGTTTCTGATCGCCGGGGCGTCGGCCGTGCAAATCGGAACGGCTCACTTCACCCATCCCAGGGCGTCCCTGGAGGTTGTGGACGGAATCCGGCAGTACCTGAGGACCCATGGCATAGCCCGGGTTACCGAGATAATAGGGAGCCTGAGGAATGGATAGGAAATGGAAGGTGAGATCTTCTGATCCCGATTTCCAGCAGGATCTGGCAGGAGGGTTCTTGCTGTCGCCTCTCGCCGCACGGGTCATCTTCAACCGGGGCATAAGAACGGTGGAAGAGGCGGAACGATTCATCAGGCCCTCTCTGTCTCATCTCTACCCCCCCTTTCTGATGAGGGACATGGATCGCGCTGTGGATCGGATGATCAAGGCCATCGACAATCGGGAGAGGGTTCTCATATACGGGGATTATGATGTGGATGGCATAACATCCACCGCGGTTCTCGTGGCTTTCCTCAAAGAACTCGGGATGGCACCCGATTACTATATCCCTCACCGAGTGGAAGAGCGCTACGGACTAAACATCAAAGCCGTCAGACGGTTCGGCAAAGAAGGGGTCCGCTTGCTGATCACCGTGGACTGCGGTGTCTCCAACCACGAGGAGATTCGGGAGGCAGCCCGGCTGGGTATCGATACCATAGTGATCGATCACCACGAGATCCAAGACGACCTGCCCCCTGCCGTGGCGGTTCTCAATCCGAAAAGGAAGGACTGCCCTTTCCCATTTGACGGACTTGCAGGAGTGGGAGTGGCCTTCCACTTCCTTATCGCTCTTCGCGCAAGGCTCCGGGAGGGAGCCTTCTGGCAGACCGGAGGTCCGCCAAATCTGAAAAGATACCTCGATCTTGTCTCCCTGGGAACGATTGCCGACATGGTACCCTTGGTCGATGAGAACAGAATCCTGGTGAAATTCGGTCTTGAGGAACTGTCGGTATGCGGGAGGAGGGGGATCCAGGCCCTCAAAGAGGTTGCGGGTCTGGACGGGATGGCCATCAACACGGACAGAGTTGCATTTCAACTCTCTCCTCGGCTAAACGCCTGTGGTCGCCTCGACCATGCCGGCAGAGCCGTGGAGCTTTTGCTTGCCGATCGCATGGACGAGGCCAAGCGGATTGCTTCAGGGCTGGAGGAACTGAATCGGCGCCGCCACGCCCTGGAAGAACGGATCTTCACCGAGATCCTTGAGGCGGTCCATACCCACCCTGAGATTCTACGCAGGGCCTGCCTTTTCTGCTCATCCCGCGGGTGGCATCCCGGTGTTATCGGGATTGTAGCCTCCCGGCTGGTGGAACGGTTCTGGAAGCCCACTGTTCTCATTTCGCTTGATAGAGAAGACCTCGCCGTGGGCTCTGCTCGGGGAATCGAGGGGGTCGATCTCTACCGTGCCCTCAGTACCTGTCGGCAACTACTCAGAGGGTTTGGTGGGCACCGACTGGCTGCTGGTTTCAGGATTTATCCTGAATCGGTTCCAGAACTGCAGGAGCACCTCGAAAGAGCCCTTTCCTCGAAACCGGAAAGAGAGACCGCCGGACCTCCCCTCCTTGTTGACGCAGAGGTGACACTGGCCGAGATCGACCGCACCCTCATTGAAGATCTCCTTCTTCTCGAACCGTACGGTATCGGGAATCCGAGGCCCCTGTTTCTTTCCAGGAACCTGACGGTCTGCGAGAGGAGAATCGTGGGGAAGGGCAGCTTGAGGCTCAGAGTGATGGACGGGCAGGTCTTCGATGCCATAGGGTTCCGCATGGGTGACCGTTTCCCCCTCGCCTCAGGGCCTGTCGATCTGGTTTTTACGCCCCGGTTGGACGAATGGATGGGATCCAAACGAATAAGGCTGGAAATAGAGGACCTTCTGCCCCATCAGACGGGCCGAAAAGGGCAGAACCCTTAAGCGAGCAAGCAAAATCGGCTCTCCCCTCAACAGGCAGACCTTGAAGGACCATTATTCCTTCTTCTGTTCTGACTGCCGATTCAACAATACCGGCCCTCTCTCAAGTGGTGGGAATCCGTTTACTCTCTGCTATATATCTAGCAATGCCCTCTTCTATTCCCTTTGCAATCTCATCCAGATACCGATCGTTTCCCAGCCTTCTCTCCTCCTGGCGGTTGCTGATGAAGGAGACCTCGACGAGAATGCACGGCATGTTGGCTCCTATGAGGACATAGAACGGTGCCTCCTTCACGCCCAGATTACGGATCCCATGGTACTTGCCGCTGAGATGCCTGCAGATCGACTCCTGGGTGTATTCGGCGAGGGTACGAGACTCGCCGATCTTTGCAGTCCGCATGAGATCATACAGAATGTACTGGAGGTCGCTCAGTTTCTTCCTCGAAACCGCATTCTCCCTTGCCGCCAGCTCGATGGATTCCTCGTCGGTTGCAAAATTCAGAACATAGGTCTCGATTCCCCGGGCGCTTTGCCTGCGGTTCGCATTAGCATGGATGGAGACAAAAAGGTCCGCATTATGGGTATTTGCAATGGCCGTCCTTTCATCGAGGGAGACGAAGGTGTCGCCATTGCGTGTGAGAATGGTCTCGAGGCCGAGTTCCCTCCTGAGCCTCTTCTCCAGTTTCTTGGCGATCTTCAGGACAACGTCTTTCTCCTGCAGGCCGCCAGGACCTATGGCACCCGGGTCCTTCCCCCCATGACCGGGATCGATGACTACACGCCTGATACCGAGATCCGGCTGTGGGGAGAAGGAACGTCTCTTGACCACCCCGTGGTCCGCACCGGGTGAAAGAGAGCTTCCTCTGTCTCCATGGACATCGACGATGATTCTGGAAGGGACCTTGAGAGGAAATGCCTTATAACTGGCAAGGGATTCCATGTCAAGAACGACCCTCACCACGTCTCTTGTATGCTGGGCAACCCGGGCCATAGTGAGGAGCCCGTCCCGTATAGGTATGGGCCTGCTCAAGTCGGCACTGATCCAGGATGATTGAATGTCAACATAGAGCCTCGGGGGTTCACCCCTTTTTCGGTCCTCTTTGAGCAGGTGGACCTCAAACTCAGCGTCCCTCTCCAGGTCGATCACCACCCGGGTATACTCTGGGCTGGACCAGTGTCTGATCCCCTTGACCTGGACCAGCGGTCTCTTTTTCGGACGGTACGGCCTCAGGCGGACCAGCTGCTTTCTCGCCGCCTTCGTCATATCGCCATTGGGAAACCGCCGTTCCACCTTGGAAAGACTGATGTAGGCCTCCTCGTATTTCCGGAGTTTCAGGTAGACCATTCCTATCCTGAATTGACCGTCATCGGCCAGACGACTTGAGGGGTAAAGAGCCGTCAAACGCTGGTAGGCCGAGATGGCGAACTCAAGATCGGAGGCCCGGCCGGAGCGGCGGTGGAGATCCTCGTACAGCCGCCCCACCATATAAAGGGCATCGTCGGCACGCTGGCTCTCGGGGAAGTCTCGCCAGACAGCTTCAAATCGGCCGATACATCTCACCCAATTGGATCTGTATCTCCGTTTGGCTTCTGAATTTCGAAGAGCGTAATACTCGGCCCTCGCCTCTTTGTATGCAGTCTCTCCATCCTTTGGAGGAGAAGCCGTAGCCCGGCAAGCCCACCAGGAGCTCATCAAGAGGACAAGAGCAAAGGCCAAAAGGGGACGGCCATACCTCAATTGTGCCTCCCAGATCGCAGTGGTCGCTGGTCAAAGGCCTGTATCCGGCCGCGGAGAGGCCGAGCCGGGAAGCCCCCAACTCGGCCTCACTCTATCAGATAGCGGATCCAATGACAAGTCGATCAGACGACCGGTTCTCTCCCCTTGACGATTTTGGGCGAGATGAAGATCAAGAGGTCCCTCCGGTCGTCCTGGATCTCCGTATTCCTGAACAAAAACCCCACGAGCGGTATCTTTCCGAGCAGTGGGATCCGGCCCACGTTGTGAGACCTTTCGATGCTGTAGAGACCCGCAATCACCACCACATCGCCATCCTCGACGAGGACCTCGGTGATGGCCTCCTTCTTGTCGATAGCCGGAACGCCTTGAACCGTAATTGAATCGTCCGGGGAATCCTTTGAGGCCTTGATGTTCATCTTGACGTGGCCGTCGTTTGTCACATGGGGTGTCACCCGGAGATTCACGTTCGCCTCGATGAATTCCGTGGTGGCCGTACCTTCTGCCGTGAGTTTCAAATATGGGATCCTGAGACCCTGCTCGATTGAGGCCTCCTTGTTATCGATAGTGGTAATCCTAGGTGCAGAAATAATCTCTCCCTCACCGGATTCCTCCAGCGCAGAAAGCTCTATGTCGAGATTGGTTATGTCCCCGAGATTAGCCAGGTTGAAGACGATCCCGCTTGTCGCTCCTGCAACCGGGAAATTAGCCGCGGTGTTCGTTGAAATCCCTCCTTTTATTCCCAGGGTACCTTTCGAACCCCCGAGTTCCATCGTAGGATTCCCGGCTGAGTCATACCCAGCCTGGCCTCCCCATTTGATCCCGAGTTCCCGGGAGAAGCTGGAAGACGCCTCGACGAATCTCGCCTCAATCACCACCTGGGGTGTCTTGCTGTCGAGACGCCGGACGAGTTCTTTCGCCTCGGACACGTTCTTCGGTATGTCCTTGATGACAAGAGTATTCGTCCTGGTGTCGATCGAGACAGACCCTCTCTCAGAAAGGAGATTCTTGACCTGGGCCTGGAGCTCCTGAGCCGAGGAGTAATTGACCGGGATCAGTTCGGTCACAAGATCCTCCAGTTTTTCCTTTGTTCTCTTGGAACTGAGAAGCTCCTCCTCTTCCTTCTTGAGAACCTCCACCGGAGCAACACGAACAACGTTTCCCATACGCATCTTGCCCAGTTTGTTGGAAAAAAGGATGATGTCCAGGGCCTGATCCCACGGAACGTCGATGAGGCGGATCGTCACCTTACCCTTGACGTCATCTCCTGCCACGATGTTGAGATTGCTCACCTCTGCGATCAAGCGGAGGATGTTCTTGATGTCGGCGTCTTTGAAGTCGAGAGATATGCGCCTACCCGTATACTCCTTTCCAGGTGTCAGGGCAAGCTCATAGTAGTGTTCCTTCCCTGCCGCCTTTGCAGGGGAGAGGGACGGGGCTGAAGTCTCTCTGGGGCTCGCTTTCCTACCCTCCTCGGCTTTCGTCGTGGCAGCCTGCTCGGTCTTTGTCTCGGAAGAGACGGTTTTCTCCGGAGCGGCACCCTCGGCCCCAGGCTCACGGGAAACCGCTTCCTCCTTTTGAGCTGAGGGGGAGCCAGGGGCGGCCTGGGACTTCTCTTCCTCAACATCCTGGACGGTTCTCTCTTGTTCAAGAGTCGCCGACTCGACCGGCTCTGCAGACTCCGGCCGGGTTGGTTGGGTAGTCAGTTCGGGCTTGCTGGTTTGGGGTTTCTGGAAGTCTACAAAAATCCGCTCGCCCTCCTGGTAGGCCTCAAAGTCGACGCTTTCCCCTAGATGGATGACGACTCTCACGTCTCGTGAGGTCTCACTCCTCACATTGTAGAGACGGATGGAATCGACCGGGCTGTCAAAGGCACTGGTGTCGAAGAACCGTCTCAAACGCCTCGGAGCGATCGTCTTCTTGAGGTCGACCACAATATCCTCGGGAGAAGCCTTGAAGATTTCGTAATCCACCTTCTGTGAACTGGATAGGACCACCCTCGACCTATCGTCGATCTGCTTGAAATCCACTGCGCCGAGGATCCCAATGCCCTCTCCCTTCAATGCCTTCACATCCCCGAGAAGGACTACCAGTTGATTCTGGAAGCCCTCGATTCGATACCGGGGCGGCTTTGTTCCCACAGCATCGAGAACCAATCTCATCTTTTTCGGATGCTCGCCGATCCGGATCCGTCTGAGATTGGGCGTGTTGGCCGACACGGAATTCTTCGGGAACTTGCTTTTCAACTTCCAAAGATCGATGACCAGCCGCGGTGGAGATCCGAGAGTGAAGGCGTTGTAATCGCCGATGATCCCGTCGGCTGTAATGGTCACCTCTGTGGTATTGCCATGCTTGGCGACCGAGACGCCTGTCAGTGCCCGGGCAGGTCCCATGGCACTGATCTTCTTGACCTCCTCTATGACTGCCGGTCTCACTGGCCGGGAAGCCTGCGCCTCCGTGGCCTTTTCGATGTCTATGTAAAGGCTGTTCATCTCCTGGGTGAGACTGTAATCCACCTTGTCGGCAAGCCCAATCTCGATCTTCGTCCTGTCTCCGCTTGTAAGTCCCGAGATCTCGGTGACGGTTCCGTTGTTCACGGAAACAGGCGTTGCGACCTCCAGAGTCGCATTGGGGATCTCGAGGGAGATCCTGAGAGGATCCTCAAGGAGTTCGATTGACTCGTAGTCGATGGGCCTGGAACCCTCGATGGCCACTCGAGTATAGCCCTCCTGTTCCGAAAAAGTGAGACCTTTTATGGCAACCGGCTCCTTCGCCACGGGAGGAAGTGTGGCCTCCTCCGGTCCTCTCCTGGCGCTACAGCCAACCAGAGCGGCCGCCACAAGGGCCAAGAAAAAGACGAGAGTCACTCCAATGAAGCGATTCCACGCCGAATGTTTCATTTTTTTCCTCCTTCCGCCGGCATCTTCATTACGATTTGTCTCATTTTCGACTCTTTTCCGTATACCCTCATGGGTTCCTCGATGATTACCCTGTTTCTCTTTATGGCCTTTACCCTGCCACCTCTGTTACCGATGTAAGTCCCCCTTTTAAGGGTGAACCCCTTTCCAGCAGAATCCCTTACCAGGGCACGGCTTTCCCCCCCATCCATCCAGATGATGGCGGTCAAGGTAAGCTGACTGAGGTTGTACTCCTGAAGGGGGGTTCTGGGGACGCCCTTCAGAGTCTTACCGCTCGATCCGACTTGAATAAAGGGCTGAAAAGGATCAGCCAGCCCTTGGGGATTGTAAGAGAACGTCGGCTTCTTCCCTAAGGTAGCCATCTTCCCAGCAGAAGAAGAGGTCCTGGCCGACTTTGTTTTCTTTCTCGGACGCTTGGTCACCTTTATGGGGGGAGGGGGCGGAGACTTCTCACATGCCGGCACGGCAAGGGCCATCCCCACCAGGAGGATCAAGATGTTGCTAAGTCTTCTGATACTGCTCCGTCCTTTCATAGCCCTGTCTCTCCCTGTTTCTTTCCTCGACCTGTTCCTTGCTATTTCCGCTTCTTACTTGCCTTGTTTGCCGCCTTTTCCAGAAAACGGAAGGTGGTGGCCACGCACTGGGTCTGCAGTATGTTCTGCACGCCACCCCCCTTGCCGGGGACCATTTTGAAGTTTTCCACATTGATGATCCGTGGCAGCTTGCTGATCCGGTCAAAGAAGATCCCCGTTTCGTGATAGGTTCCGAGAAACACCAGTTCCAGTGGAACTTCCGCATAGAACTGCTTTGGCCGTTCGGCAGCCGGGCGGAACCTGAGAAACTCCAGATTCGACCCCTTGCCGAGTTTCGATATGCTCTTAAGGAGTTCGGGGATCTCACGCCTGTTGGGAAGTTGAGCCAGAGCCTTGTTGAGCTGCCCCTGCAATTGAGCCACCTCTTTCTTGAACTTTTCGAGATTCCTGGCAACGGCGCGGCTCTCGTTCAGTTCCCTGACCAACTTGTCTCGTTGACTGCGGAGGCTCTTGATCTCTTCCCTCTGGGGTAGATAAAACAGGTAAGCATAACCTCCGACAATCACGAAGGCCACAACCACCAAGATCAGGGCCTTCTTAGCCGGTGGAAGCTTCACGATGGAATCCATAGTGATCGCCATGGTGCCCTCTCCTATGCTCCAATGGTGCAGATCATGGTGAACTTCTTCAGATTGATCTTCTCTACTGTCACCCTCTCGGTAACCACCAGTTGGACGGCCGTGAACATCTTGGACTGCTGGAGGCTCTTCATGAAATTGGCGATCGTCTCGTCGTCCAAGGCGATTCCTTGAAGGGTCAATTTCTGAGCCTTCTTATCCAAAGACTTGAGCCACATCTTCTTAGGAATCTTAGATGCCAAAAGGGTCATGATCTCAATGGGACGAGTCCTGTTCTTGTTGAGACGGACGATGATGTCAAGCTTCTCCTGAAGCATCTTCTTGTTCGCCTTGGCCTTGTTGATCTCGCGTTTGATCGCTTCAAGTCGTTTCAGCTCGGCCCGGGAATTCCTGATCTGTGTTATGATTTCATCCCGCTGTCGATCGGAAAACCACTGAATCAGGCCGACTCCCGCAAGAACCAGGGCAATGACGACAACGAAGATTGTGGCCTCTTTTCGGATGGACTCTCTTTTGCGTTCCTCTCTCGCAACCAGCAGATTGATTCTAATCATCGATCTCCGACCCTCCTCAAGGCTAATCCGACCCCAACGGCCATGAATGGGCTGATATCGTTTATGTAATCCAGGGACAGGTCCTTCTTCGTCACCTCGATGTTCTGAAAAGGATCGACCACTTCCACGGGAACACCGACTTGTGCCTCGATGGCCTTGGTCAATCCCTCTATCTTGGAGCAACCACCGCTCACAAAAAGCCTGTCTAGATTCTGGTTCGATGTCTTCTGGAAGTAGTCGAGGGACTGTGAGATCTCCGAGGCAAACTCGTCAGAAGCCGTTTTCAGAATACTGTCGATCGCTCTTTTCTTTGAATCATCGATCTTACTTCCCACCTTCAGAGCTTCCGCCTCTTCATAGTCGACATGAAGATGTTTCTGGATCTCTTCGGTAATAGAACTTCCTCCCTTGAACACGTCTCGGGTGAAGGCCGAAATACCGTCCTTTACGATGTTGATGTTCATCACGTTTGCCCCGATGTCAACGAGCCCAACCACTTCGCCCATTTTGGTAGGGTAGTTTGTCTGAAACATGTTTTCCAGGGCAAAAGCGTCGATGTCTATGATCACGGGATTAAGCCCCGCTTCGAGAAGGACCGAAAGGTAGTCGTTGATGATATCCTTTTTGGCAGCCACCAGTACAACGTCCATCAGTTCGCTGTTCTCCTCGTTTGATCCGAGAATCTGGAAGTCGATATTCACGTCGCTGGCGTCAAAAGGGATGTACCTCTCTGCCTCCCATTGGATCGACTCTGCCAACTCGTCCTCCGTAATCACCGGAAGGCTGATTTTCTTCACGATCACTGAATGGCCGGAGACCGAAGTCACGACTTCCTTGGTCTTGATCTTGAAACTCTTGACCAAGTCCCGGATCGTATCCACAATGGCGACCGAGTCCATCAGAGACCCGTCCACTATCGCTTCCGGTGGAATGACTGACATGGCGCAATTGATCAATCTGTAGCCTTTGTTGGTCTCATTGAGTTCGATGATCTTGATGGAACTCGACCCGATATCCAGGCCGATAACATCCTTCTTCTTGCCGAATAGCATGTCTCCTCCCCTTTTCAAGACATAGCGTACTTCTTGAGCTTTTCTCTCAGTGTGGACCTCGAAATACCCAAGCTCCTAGCCGCTTTTGACTTGTTCCCATTGACCATTGACAGGATTTCAAAGATGTGCTTCTTTTCGACCGCCTCAAGGGAAGACTCATCAGCGTCCAGAGACAGACCGGGTGGAGCGCTGCGGTGTTCTCTCAGCTCGATGGGAAGGGTTTCGGGCGAAATCTCGTCACTCGTCGACAGAATCATCGCCCTTTCCAGAACATTCTTTAGCTCCCGGATATTTCCGGGCCAGGAATAGTTGAGCAACAGATCTCTTGCCTTGGGCAGGATGCCTTTGATATTCTTTCCCAATTCCTTGTTGCCTTCCTCGATAAAGAGATTGGCAAGGAGGAGAATGTCTTCCTTCCGCTCCCTCAGCGGAGGAATATCCAGCACCATCACCTTGAGGCGGTAGTAAAGGTCTTTCCGGAAATCTCCCCTGTTCACCATTTCGGCCAGATTCTTATTGCTCGCAGCGATGAATCGCAGGTCCACGTGGATCTCCCGGGATCCTCCAACCCGCATGAAAGACTGGGTCTCAAGCACCCGAAGAAACTTGGACTGGAGATAAGGGTTCATGTCTCCAATTTCGTCGAGGAAGACGGTCCCACCACTGGCCAACTCCAGGAGTCCCTTCTTTGTGGACTTGGCATCCGTGAAAGCGCCCTTCTCATACCCGAACAGTTCGGTCTCCAACAGGTTCTCGGGGATGGCGCTACAGTTGATCTTGATCAGAGGTTTGTTGGCCCGTTTGCTCCCGTAATGGATGGCGTTGGCGGCCAGCTCTTTGCCCGTACCGCTCTCCCCCTGGATCAACACAGATGTCCTCGGGGTTTGAGCTATCATCTGGATCAGTTCTTTGATGTTCCGCACCTGAGGGCTGTTTCCGTAGATTTGGGTGTGACTCTCCTCTTTTTCGTGCTGTCTCCTCAAACGGCGGACCTCATTGCGTAGACTCTGGGTTTCGATAGCCTTCTGGATCAACAACTTGAGCTCATCAAGCTCAAAGGGTTTGTTGATATAGTCGTAGGCCCCGGCTTTCATTGCCATGACAGCAGTCTGTACATCAGAGTAAGCCGTCATCATGATGACCATTAGATCCGTATCGATCTCCTTGATTTTCTTCAAGACGGAGATTCCGTCCATGTCCGGCAGCCGAATGTCCAGGAGAACTAGATCGACGATTTGTGTCTGAACCGATGTAATCGCCTCTTTCCCGGTCTCTGTCGTGTAGACTTCATACTCCCTCTTCGTGAAAACGTCCGAGAGCGTCTGGCGCATTACTTCGTCATCGTCTACGATAAGTATCGCTGGCTTCATCCCCTACCCCTCAATCCCTCCGTTGAAAAGAGGAAGAGTTATAAAAAACGCCGTTCCACTGCCCGCTTTGCTCTCGACCCTGATGGTCCCTCCGTGTTTCTTGATGATCTGGTAAGATATGGAGAGTCCCAAACCGACTCCCTTTGCCTTGGTCGTAAAAAAGGGGTCAAAGATCTTTGACAGAATGTTAGGGGGTACACCCTGTCCTGTATCCCTCACTGCCACCTGGACATAATCGGCCCGAGAGGGACTCGAGGACTTGGAGTACAGGGGATCTGCCTCGATTCTCAATTCACCGCCTTTCGGCATGGCCTGAATCGCATTGAGGAAGAGGTTGAGGAATACCTGGTGCATCTGGTTCAGATCGACCTTCACCCTGGGTAGTTCGGGATGATACTTCTCCACAAAGGTGATCCCCCGGTCGGCGATATCCTTTATCAACAAAGGGGTGATTTCGGTTACAACGTCCTTGATATTGCAAAAAACCAGATTCGGCTTTTGCGGCTTGGCAAAAGAAAAAAACATTTTCAACAGGTCGTTGAGACGATCGATCTCCTTAGTGATCCGGTTGAGATACTCCCGCTTCGGATCATTCCTGTCCATATCCTCACCCATGGCCTGGGCCGTGGTCTTGATACCTGCCAATGGGTTTCGGATTTCATGAGCAATACCCGAGGATATCTCACCCAGGGATACCAGGCGGTCCATCCGCAGAATCTCCTCCTGCATCTTGTAGACGTCGGTGAGATCGCGGAAAATGACAATCTCGCCGATCTTGCTTCCGTGAACATCCACGTGGTTGCTTATGGTAAAACCGGTGGGGATATCTACTCCATCCTTCCGCCTGATACTTCCCTCCCTTCGGGTATCAATATCGCCGGATGGATCAAATGGGGTTCCCATGAGGTTTTTCTTTTCTCTGAGATGGAGGATCTCGAAATCCTTTCCGATCACTTCCTCAGGCGTGTAGGCTAGGATTTTCTCCGTGGCCTTGTTGATGTAGCTGATCTTCCCCCCGTTGTCCACGAGGATGAGTCCACTGCTGATGGACTGGATAATACTCTCATTGAAGTTTCGGAGCCTCTCGATCTCCTGAAGGAGTTTGTCCACCCGAGAGAGTCGCTTGGAACGGCCCTTGTTGGAAACCACCGAATTCGACTGGCCCTTCTCAACTCCCTGTCTCGCCATGGATTATCGCCCCGTGAGCTTCAATTCGACGGCCATCCTGTCTGTATCGAGAAGATGGATGTTTCTCCCCTCTCCTGCATGGACGACACCTCGAATATAGCGCAGATCATTTTCCCGCCTGATTTTCTGCAAAGGTACTTTCTTTCTCTGAAGAAGACGGTCTGCCAGGATGGCAAGGGTCCTACCCCTTTTCCTCACCAGAACCAGGACTTTGTCCTGAGCTTCAACAGTGCCTTTCAACCCGAAAAAGCGGAAGAGGTTGACCAGGGGAAGGCGAGTCCCTCGAATCGGGATCTCCCTGTGATCCCAGACCAGCCTCGCCATGCGATACGGAATCCTGAAGAACCGGACAACATCACTGCCCTCGACGGCAAAAACCCGACCCGAGGTTTCCATCAAGACCGTACTCAACACCCCGGAAGACCCACTGGACCTGACCGGAGGCTGAAGCCTCTGAATGAGTGATCCCAGACGGTGAGCTCCCTTCTGCAGCTGCTGGGAAAGCTCCCTCAGATCCCTGGAAATGGCCTCGAAATCCGTCACGTCTCCTCTGTCTTTACTCTCCTTCACAGGCTGCCGGTCGAGGTATTCCATGAGCCTATGTCTGGCCAAGATTCCGGACAAAACCAGGTTCTTGTAATCCTCTTTGCCCTTCAGCTCATCAGAGAGAAGCCTGATACTCTTATTGGCTTCCAGAAGGAACCGGAGATTCTCTGGGGTGATATTTCCCTCGTCATCGGCCAGGGAACGGGCTACCTTTCCCATGATATCGACAACGTGAAAGACCGGCTGATTATCTCGGTAAGCCTCTTTCAGGAATCCCAACTCCCCGATAATCTTGTCGATCAGATCGCGGCTGATTTCCCATTCCAGAGAGAGAAGGTGAGTCTCCAGGTTTTCGAGATTTCGGGAAATTCCTTCGTCCGATGGAGACAGAGGTTCCTGCTCCATCGGCGGGCTGGTCACCTCGATTGCATCGGTGTCAGGCGAGATTTCCTTATGGGGAACCTCGCCATCGTGCCCTACCCCGCCATCGAGCATCGACGACTTGGGCCCTTGCTCCTCTCCGCCCTTTTCCACGAAGAGAGTGTCGATGGCTTGGTCTATCTCCTGATCCAGCCCTTGCTCGGTCTCCAGGACCTGACCGTTCTCCTGACTCGAGAAGTCCTGTTCCAGTGTTTCCCCGCCTTCCTCGGGTCCCTCACCGGAGGGCATCACCGCGGGTTCCGGGGGTACCGCATCCAACTTCACGGGTCCTGAAGGCTCACTCGAGGTGCTCGGCGTGGAAGGTGACCGGGGCCCTTGCTCCTCTCCGCCCTTTTCCACGAAGAGACTATCGATGGCTTGGTCTATCTCCTGATCCAGTCCTGCCAGTTCGTCCTCTTTGATATCCCGTTCACCCATGGATCATCCCTTCAGCCCTGATCAGATCCCTCCGGTCCCCGTGACAGGTTTACCTCTCCCGTTGAGAAGTATCTTCTTACTGACATCTTTTACGACCAGCTTGCTGATCTCCCTCAGGGTCTCGAACACCCCCTGACCCGTAAGGGCACTCGCCGTGAAGTAGGGAGCCTTCAACATGGAGTTCAGATCCTTCTGCATTGTCTCCACTGACAGGATCTCGGCACCTTCTGCCTCCAGATCCCTCTTGTTATACTGCATGACAAGGGGAATCGTCCGTATGCTGAGCCGTTTCTCAGCCAGATTCTTGGCGAGATTGATAAGGCTTTCGATGTTCTTTTCCCGCTGGGTCTTCAGAGAATCACCCACGAAGACGACCCCGTCCACGCCCTTCAAAACGAGTTTTCTTGTGGCATCATAATGGACCTGTCCTGGAACAGTATAGAGCTGAACTCGGATGTCAAAGCCCCGTATCTTACCCAGGTTCAGGGAAAGAAAATCGAAGAAAATCGTTCGGTCCCCGTCCGTATCGATGGAGACCATTCTTCCCCGGACGTCTTCCTGCGTCTTCTTATAGATGTACAAGAGGTTCGTGGTCTTCCCACAAAAACCGCAACCATAGTAAACGATCTTGCATTGGATCTCGTCTTTACTGAAGTTTATGAACGGCATAAACTCGGTTACTCCCCATTCTTATAGATAGGGTTCAGAATCTCCAAAAGGTCTTCCATGACCATGCTGATGCTGAGCCGGACCAGTCCCACCGTGGTTCGATCGTCGAAGACAACAACGATAATCATGTTATCACCGACCAGAGAAAAATAGACATTCTCATTCTGTCCCTTGTGAAAGAGAAGATTGAATTCCTCCTCTCCAAGCAGTTTTGCAATCTCCGAAGTGGCCCCGAAATTCGCCGCCGTTAAAGCGGAAAAAGCAGACACATCCAGCGTGGAAGGACTTCCGCAGTTGGCGATAAGCTGGCCCGAACGATCGATGAGAAAAGCGCTCACTGCCGCGGACTTATTGAGCACCTTGTTCAGGCAAGCATCTATTCTCCTGACATGTTCTTCTGTAAGAATAATATCCATATGTGCTCGTAATTCTGTTTCGGTTCCTGGACCGGTCAGGGGCGTCGGAACCCGGGAGGGAACATCTCCATTGCCCGCCTCCCACGAGATCTCAGACACTCCTGCCATAGCTCTCTTTGAAATCCCGTACCGTCTTCCACAGAGACGGGCCCACGTCGTCGAACCCAACCCCCTCCTTCAGCTGAACCTCAAAGTAGTAAGGCGTGTTTTTCAAGATGGCCTTTTTCTTCTTCCGTCCCACAAGAATGCTTTGGAGTTCTCCAGTCCCAAGAACTCTGCTCATCCGATTGGAAAGAACCCCGAGAAAAGCGACCATAACCCCCTCTTTCGCCGCGTTCTTGATATCCCTCTGAGCAAGTACCATACCATCTTCTGAAACAATCAGCGTTCCTTCGCATCCGGCAACCCGGATGATCGATCTCACCGCCTCCTCCATGGGCTTTTCGTCACTCTCGTGATCCTCAGCTTCTGCATGTAGAGCCCGCTGATCGCCTTCCGGAGGAGAGTCGAGGCCGGGTTCCATCTCAGGAGCTGGAGAAGCGGAAGACGACTGTTCATCCCTGTTGCGCATTCCCTCTACAAGTAGGTGTTCCCAACTCTGGAAGATCGTCTGCTGAGGCGGGGTTATCGCCCTCTCGTGATCAAACTTGCCCTCCCTCCATTTGAGAATCCTATGGAGGGCCTCCTTTCCGATCTGCCCGTCACACTCGGCATGGACGATCTCCCCGTCACTAAAGTAGATCACCCCCTCCTGTTCCCCCCTTTTCACCTTCAAGGCCGCAGTAATTCTGCAGAGGCAGTTCAACTGAATAATGTCGGTAAGCTGGAGATCGAAGACGTTACCCTCGAATCCTCTTTTTTTCCATAGAATATCGAGGATCAGTTTTCGGATGTCCACTATCTCAAAGGGTTTTTCAATGTAGTAGAGGGATCCCCTTTTGTTGGCTTCCTTTTGAATATCCGAGGATCCATAGGCCGTCATGATTATGACTTTTGTGTCCGGGTAGTCGTTCTTTATGGTGGTCAGGAGATCAAGGCCATTTATGTCCGGCAAACGGATGTCCGTGATTACGAGACCGACCTCGTTCTTTTCTAATATCTCCAGAGCTTCCCTGCCTGTATTCGCGATGAGGATGGTGTACTTGTCACGGTCTCTGGAGAGACTCTTTGACATGCTCCATGTAAGGGTCTCTTCATCGTCAACAATCAGAACCTTTTTGAGAGATTGTGCCATTCCGGTTCGCTCTATTAGCTTATGGTTGGAGCCGTCGCTTCTTGAGTCTTCCTATGGCGGCCCTCAGACTCTCCTGCATCCTGCTGAAGGATTCAGCCAGAAGACCCACTTCATCACGGGAGGTAATCTCCACCCGGGTCTCCAGATCGCCCATGCTGATCCTGTTGGCTACTCGGGTCAGATGGATAATCGGACGAATAAGGCTCCTTGAAAACCAGTAGGTGAGAAGGATAACCACTACGAGAGAGACGGCCATTACGACAAGGAACACGCGGAGCGTTTCTTGGGAAGTGGATCTGAACCGTTCAAGAGTCCTGTCGGCTCTCAACCGGAGTTCCCTTTCTGTTCTGTCGTGGATTGCCTCGAGCTTCTCCTTTATCTGTCTGGCCGGGGCCGAAAATTCATCGATATAGGTCGTGGCAGCAACTCGGAGATCCGTTCCTCTGACAGGGGCGATGTACATATACTTGGACCTTACCGTACCGTCGGCCTCCGGCCAATTGTAGTAACCATAGGAATCTCCGCTAAGGCTCCTTTCGAGAATTCTCCAAAAGTCCGGATACTTCCCGGACAGCTTGCTGAGATTCATCCCCACTATTTTCGGGTTCTTGTGGAATTGGTTGATCCCTTTACTGTCGTGGACCGCAGTATAACCCGTTTTCCCGACAGGCTGGACGGCAATTCTCCGGAGTTCACTGTTTGCACGCATGGCCGATATCTTCAACTTCGGATGAGCCTTCAGGAATATCTCTATCTGATAGGCCACATCCTTGGCCTTCTCCCGAATCATCCGCTCCCCCAGGCTGTTCAGTCTCTCGACCCCCTCCCGGATGGCAACGGAAGTCATGCGATCCATCTCCCTGGCAACCGAGGCATGCATGTTCTGCATCTCTTGGCTCGTGGACGAGACCATCTCATTCATGTGGTCCAAATAGACATAGCCGATTACCCCAAAGGAGATCACAATAGGAACCAAGACCGCTATCATCAACTTGGAAAGAAGTCCCATACCCCGGACCCGTTTGTCCGCCATCGTAACGACTCCCCATCATATCTTTTTGAGAATTTCCAACATCTTTTTCTGAAAATCGATCCGCTTTGCCTCGTCCGAGATATCCATACTGACCGCCTCGACCAGTTCGGCAGCCCTGCTCCTTGGGAAAGCAGAGATCTTCTCGTCCATGTCTGCCACCTGATCCTCGATGATCACAGGAGCCATCGGCCCCATAACCCATGTCAGCTCTTGTCGTAGGATATCGAAAAAGCCCTTCCCCACGATTCTCTTGGGGGATCGAACAGCCGCCTCGACCATCTCTATCAGTCCTGACGCCGACAGGCGGTAGAGTCTCCTTGCGGCCTCGATCTCACTTGTCTCGAGTTCCCTAGCTATTTCTCGCACAGTCTTCCTGCCGTCGATGCGGATAAGAATATTCCATTCCCCTGCCTTCAAGAGGATCTCGTCTTTCTCTTTCTGGGAGGAAAGCTTGAAGACGGCATCTGAGGACGGGATCGCCTTTCTTATTCGATCCCACTCCTCCATCCGTTCCACGCCCTCTGAAATGATCTGTTCCGTTGACCTGCTTACGGTCCTCGAATCGGGAAGGACGTCCGGAGTGTAACTGAATTTTCCGATCGTCCAAGTCATCATCAGATAGATCGCTTCCTCCCCATACGAAGACTCAGCTGACCCGTGGACAATCTTCCCATTTTCCACAAAAATCTC
Source organism: Deltaproteobacteria bacterium (assembly GCA_019308905.1). NCBI lineage: Bacteria > Pseudomonadati > Myxococcota > Myxococcia > Deltaproteobacteria bacterium. The sequence continues at coordinate 15,571 of JAFDHF010000038.1, read as the reverse complement.
CCCCAGGGCGCCACCCTTTCTCAGGGAAACCTTCCCCGTTTTGCCTTCGCGAATCAAAAGATTGAGAATATCGAGAAGGCGTATCTGCGAAAGATCACCGCTAAACACCTCGGCCATGCATGTATCCTGCTTCTGGGGGAGTCTGCCTATCCTGCTCTAGGCCACCCTGGAAATCCCCATACCTCCCTGGGCAAGGTGACATGGAATTATCCTTCCAGAGTCTTCAATTTCCTGATAATCTGCTGGTAGGACTCGTCGAGTTTGTCCCGCGCGAGAAGGCCCCTTTTCGCCCTTGAGACCTTCTGCATGTGTCTCTTGAATCTGCCGTCCCGGCGCAGTTCTCCCAAGGTGACATTCGACTTCAAGCGGACCATGGAGACATCTATGTCGGGTTCACAGAAGACGACCAGAGAGAGATCTCTCAGCCCATTGACCAAAATTCTACCATCCGAGAAAAGGAAATCGAGAACCTCCGTTTCTTCTCCCAGGCTTTGCAGCAATGCTACTACCTGAACCACCTCTCTCCCGATATTCTCAAGCTGGTCACCGTACCTCTCCGGCATATCCCTGCATATGACGGTGCCATTGCGATCGCATACAAAGGATCCCCGCACACCGGGGACCTCGTTCATCTCTTCGAGGATTTTCTCCATCTCGGACTCCTGAGGCTTAATCCCGCACTGAAGCAAATTAGGTGCCAATTCTCCGGCGGAATTGAACCACACGAGCTGAGCCTTGTCAGCAACCAGTCCGAAAACCAAACATATCCCCCTTATCCTTTTGTTCCTTTCAGCCGATAGGTTTAGCAGGAGCATATCGGTCCGCCCTTGTGGACGATATTCGTCCACCCCAGGTATGGAGATAACAAAAAACGCCGGAAAATGGAATACCCTCGTGTGCCACTGCGGGACTATTTCCGGCCATGGGCAGGCCTTGCGTGCCCCTATTGCCCTCTTTCTTCGCCTCAGGGGGAGACTTCCCTCGGTGGTTCTGAACAAGTGGGGCGGACTCGGCCGGGTTTTGATGGTAACGAGCCGACCACCTGCGTTTTTGTAGGTACGAGAGGCTCCTGTCTTGAGTCGGCCGATTCGGTTTTCTGATCGGGCTTACTGGTTGATCGCCTTGACTTTTCGAGACTTTTGGGTTAACTAATCTCTTGTTAGATCTCGGGGAGGAGAGTCGCATCTTGGGTTTTGATCGGCGGAAGACCCTGGCAAGTGCCCAGAAGTCCCTGATGAAGGGACAGATCCGGAAGGCTATTTCGGACTACGAGAAACTAGTTGCAGACGACCCGAGGAATATCCGGATTCGCTCCAAGCTTGCGGACCTCTATCTCAGAAACAAGAATTTTGACCGGGCTGTAGAAGAGTATATCCAGCTGGCCCAACAGTACAAGGACGAAGACCTGAGCTATCGTGCCATCTCTATGTACAAGAAGGTCCTGACTGTAAGGCCGAAGATGATCGATGTCCACTACTGGTTGGCAGATCTGTACAAGAAAGAGGGGCTTGTTGGAAACGCCAAGGTCCTCTACCAGAACATCATCAAACTAAACCCCGAAGATCAGCTTGCCCGAAGTGCGATTGCCGAGATCGATCGGACATTGGCACAGGCGGACTCCTTTCAGATGGAGGAAGAGACTTCTGACTTCGGCGAGGCCGGGTTGGGTGAGATCAATGGCCGGGAACAGCGATCGGTTCTCGAACAGGCCTTGATGGATGACGAATTGCCGGAGACCCAGGATCTCGAGCCAGAGGAGGTCTCGGAAAGTGAGGAGATCGTCGATCTCGAAGAACCCTTGCAATCAGAACCGGCAGACCCTCAGCCCGCCGGAAGCGACGGCCATCATACGGCGGGCAACCCGTATTTCACTCACCAGGAGGTCGTTCTGGATCAGAGTGTTTCGCCGGAAAAAGATCTAGAATCCCACTATCATCTCGGAATTGCCTATATGGAGATGGAACTCATAGATAAGGCCATTGTAGAGTTTGAGGCGGCTCTGGAGTACGGCCCGAAGCGGATCGACTGCCTGGTCATGCTCGGCCAGTGTTACGGACGGAAGGGCGCTTTCGACCGGTCCATCTTCTACCTGGAAAAGGCGTCAAAAATAGAGGGGCTGACCGAGGAGGATCACATTAGGATCAGCAAAGAGTTGGCAAAGGCCTATGAGGCTTGCGGAATGAGAGATAAGGCATCGCAGGCCTTTAACAGGGCTGGGCTGGGAGGGGGCAAGGGAACGACAAACCCCTAAACCCCTACACCGGACCTCTTCAAGGAAGTGTTTCTTGCGCGTACCTCTATCTCAGTTGGCTTTGGGAGAAATCAGACAGAACTCCTCTTCAAGACCCACAGAGTTGGGCATGACAGATCTCGCCCTGTAGTAGTTCCCTCTGAATTTGGTTGCGCTGATGCCCCTTCCACGGGGTGGATTTCCCTCGTATACCTTTGTAACGGTTGTCTGTGTCGTATCGAGTCCGAGGTTGACAAACGGAGAGTTGTCGTATCCTGCCCCTGTAAGATCTGACCCTACGTTGCTCTGGCCGCCCACGTTCGACGGAAAGATGAAATTGTCAAAAAAATAGGATTTTATGAGCTCCAGGCCACCGTCGGCCTTGAAGAAGTCGGTGGTGTAGCGCCGTTGATTCCCGGAGATCGCAAGCTCCGTGGTGGAGGTGAAGTTTGCACAAAGGGCGACCACCGTCGCCGTAATCATAACCAGCAGTGCGATGACAAGGGCTGTCCCCCTTTCATTTCTTAGATCGAAAAATGCTCTAGACATGATCAACCCCCTAAGTATTGCTAACTGCTGAGAAAAAGATTTCTCGCCCTAATGGTGGAGGTGAGGCTCCTCGTGCGGAATCCTCCGGGAAAATCCGGGTCATTGGTCCGGGTCTGCACGGTCAACTGTATCTGGTATTTTCCAAAGGTCTCGGGCACAGGCGGAGGGCCCGGGTTGTACTGGTCTGTGATCTGAAAATTGATGACATTGTTTGCCAGGACACTCCCGTTCCTTTCAAGGTCCGTCCCGTTCAACCGGTAGTGCACTGTTCCAACCCTGTACACCAGTGCATTGGCCCTGAGATCTCTGTCCAGACCGTCCTGGACACCAGAAGTACTCCCATCGGCGTCGATGCTGACGGTTGGGTTGCTGCCGGTCACGGCAGTCCACACCACGACGGTCTTGTATCTCAAGGGGGCACTCAGTTCGCTCCCCGCCGGAAGCAGCGGAGGTAGGGGTCTGTCGGATTCGAATATGAGCAGGTTGTCATCCTTGTTGAAGGTCGTATTCTGCCCCATCGTGTTCAGGGTGATCTGGGTTTGACCAAGAGACGCGGCACTTGCCAGAGTGGCAATGGGGCCGCTGAACACACCGACGATCGTGAAATCGGCCGGCGAGGAGGCCGTGATGGTGATTCTGTTTGTTAGACCGGCTACGGCCCAGCCCGGCATCCCGAACCCAGCCATGCGGATGTCACGGGCAATGATATCCATAATGGCCCTCGCGCTCTGCTGCGCCTCAGAGATCTGCTCCTGGACTACAAAGGTTCTTTGTTGAGCCATGAAAGTTCGGTAGACACCGGCAATGACAATGGCCCCGATCACCAGGGCGACCATCAGCTCTATCAGACTCAATCCCTTCTCCCCGTCTCTCAAGACTCTCATGAACCGCCTCCATAGAACTCGCTGATCACAGAATTGACTCTGACTGTATGGGTGTTGTCCGCCGCCACCGACGTTCTCTCGTCCCTCCAAGAAACCGCCACGGTCACATCGGCCCGGCTCCCTCCAGGGTCCGGGATGACGGTGTATTGGACGCTGTAGACTACGCCTTTTTTCGTCACGCTGTTGGTTACAGTCCCGAGTCCGATGAGAGTGCTGAAGGGGGTCGCGATAAGCTGCTCCAGTTGATCCTGGGCAAGTGTTGTAGCGTCGGTGATCTGGCTGGCGAGGTTGTTTCCCTGGACAGAGACCACCTGGAGTCCAGCAAGACCCAGCAAAGCGATGGCCAGAATGACCATGGCAACAACCACCTCGAGGAGGGTGAATCCCTCAGATCCCGACCGCCCGGCTTTCCTCATTGCGCTTCTCCCTACTATGTCCTGTCATACCTGACATTCCCAACAGGTGTGACTTCCACCCAGTATCCTTCACCTCGGCTGTTCCTCAGAAAGACCCGTTGGCCGTCCTGTCCTCCCAGTGGGGTCAGGGGGTTCCCCTGTTCATCGCTGGGAATCCCGCGGGTGTTGAAGGTTATGTCAATCAAACTGTCCGCGGGCTGATCGACAAAGTCCAATCCATCCCCGCCTCCCCTGCCGGTATCGAATTGTGCCTTGTACCGGCTCAGGTCCACGGTTCGCATAGAAACTCCCCCACCATCCATGACCGTGACTGTCTGAGGAAAACCCGCTCTCTTATCGAAGCGGACCGTGCAGTTCTGGTTTGTCTGCACCGCCTTCATCTGGGCCAGCCGGAAGCATGACGCGACATCCCTGGCGGCGCTTTTGATGCGATAGTGAGAAAGCCACCGCCCCAGGCTGGGGACCGTGAAAGTCGCAAGAAGGGCTATGATGGCCAGGGTTATGACAAGTTCCACCATTGTCAGGCCCTGTCTTTTCTTTACGTACCTGCCCACTGTCACCTCGCTCTCTGGGACTGCAAGGGTACAAAGCAAAATGTATACCAAGAGAGACTATTGTCTCATTATCATACTGTGTTTAAAATAATCTTCAATATCAACTACTTATGTTTATGAAACAGGGACATCACCACTCGTCGGGAGGACCCTGTTTGGGACCTTTTTTCGTAAGGTATGAAAAAGTTGCAGGGTTCAAGGAAGAGGTGTTTAACAGCGGTCTCTCTACCTGATGCGGTAGACAACGCTGACCACGCGGTCGGTCTCTCTTGTCCCTTGGGACTCCTCGGGTCCGGAACCGGTCTCCCGACCCATCGAACTAATACGGTAGTAAAACCTCCTGTACCTGGTCGGGTCGGACCCGGGGCCGACTGGTCTGGAGACATGCATATCGGTGATCCACAGGGTGAACTGGCAGCCGTTAGGCAAACCGTGCGTGTAGGCTATCCCCCACGGCGGGATGGAAGGGGGGACTGTTATGGGTGGTCTGGCAGTGCCCCACGGCCGAGCGGTTGAAAAGAAAGCGCCGATACCCGTTTCAATTCCGGCCTCGGACGCATCGAAGACCTGCTGGAGGGATCTCTGGTTTCCACTGATCATCATGTCGACCTCGGAAACGGTCATACCGCCGATGGCGACGATCGTACCGGCCAGAATCAACAGGAGACAGATGACGAGGACAACACCCCGCTCGCGGTACACCGGCCCTGTTTCTCCCATCTCTACCCCCCCGGCCTCGCTCGATTTCTCACCTTTACCGTGAGGCAATAGGTTCTCCGTCTCAACCTGCCCGCCGCATCAGGCAAGGCCGTCCTGGCGGTGATGGCAACTCGGTAGCCGCCATAGTCGGTTTTTGTGACACTCAGCGACTCGATGTGCTCGGCAAGTTCCCTTACCTGACCGCGGGCCCAGAAGTCCTGGCGAGTGAGCGTACCGTTATCCTTAAGATAGTACTTCACGATCTGAACGCGGTAAACGGGTACAGGATTTACACGCATGCCTCGCGGATATTCGAAATAGAGAGGGCTGTTGAGAACAATAGTGTTTGTCGCACGGTCGCTTTTGGTTACAAAGAGCCTCTCGTCGCCCAGGGTAAGAATGTCTTCGGCCCAGATGTTGCTCGCATCATAGACCCTGATCTGTGTATCCCCGGCCCGGGCAGCCTTCCTCAGGCACGTGGTAGGGTAACGTTTTGCCAGCTTCTGATCCAAAATGAGCACGTTGCCCTCCACCCGTTGGACCGTGACTTTGTCGTATTCACCCACAAAGAGGTACCTGCGGTCAAGGGAATCAAAACGGCTCCCGTCCACAACTGTTATTTTCTGGTCGCCTCTTGCTGCAGATGCATCCAGATAACTTGCCGGTGACCCGAAACACCCGACAAGTGTAAGGGTACGGCCGTCGATTACGACCATTTCTGAGAATGTCTCCTCTCCTATCTGAAGAGGCCACTGATCCGGAACGCCGTGGCCCACCATCCTCAGGTCCTTCGTGAGCAGGTTCATAGCCGCCCTGGCGTTCTGCTGCATCTCGGCGACCTGGTCCTGGGCCATGTAGGTTCTCTGCTGGGCCCGAAAGACCTCGTAGGCTCCAGCCAAAACAATACCCGCCACCGCCATGGCCACTATGAGCTCGATCAGCGTGAAACCCGGTTTCCCAAAATAGCGGCAATCCATTCTTCTCATTCTCTCTTGGCAATTCTGGTGGCCATGGTAATCCTGTGGAGGCGATCGTGCTGGTGCCACGACACGGTAACCAGAATCTCTCTTATCCGCCCGGACCCGTCGGTCCGGATCGTCCACTCCCGGCCGAAGACCATGCGGGTTGCTCCTGTCGCAGGATCGGTATCATTTACCGTTTCGGAGAACGTTCCGTCATTGAGGTCTTTCCAGGGGATGGCCCGCAACCTCTCCACTTCGTCCTGCGCGAGGCAGGAGGCCACAGTCATGGAGTTGCTGAAAGCACTGTTTCGAATCGACTGGATCTGAAGGGTCATGAGGGCCAGCAATCCCACCGCCAAAAGGACCGTGGCGATCAGAACCTCCAGGAGTGTAAACCCCCGGCGGCCTGATCTCCTCCGGTTCCGCTCATTCACCGGTTCCATCTACTTTCCCCTTGCGACGTTGATCTTTCCTGTGGAGGTATTAGCGGTGACGGTATAGTACTCCCCATCTCCTGCCCTTATGGTTACGGATCCGCTGAGGGCCGTCCCGTCAGGGTTGAAGCGGATCGCCTCCACATTCGCCTCCAGTGAGATCTGGTGGGGCACCCGGAAGATCCCTCCTTCCTGAACCCATTCGCCCGGTGCGTCCGGGCGGTTCCCACGCTCCATCCGAAAGGTCTTACTGGAAGGATCAAAAGCGATGCGATACTGCCGGTTTGTTTTGAGAGCCTTGATCTTTGCCAGTTCCATCTGGCAGACCAGCTCCCGAACAACCCGCCTCACACGGTAGTGCCTGATCCATCCGGTCAGATTTGGGAGCGTCAGTGCCGCAATCGCCGCCAGGATGGCAAGGGTCAATACCAGCTCTGTCAAGGTGAGCCCCTTATCCCTCAAGCCTTTGCCCCTCCCCATCTCCTGGAGAGTCATTATAGCAGATTATCCGGAAAAGGAAACAACCATCAAGAGACCGGATAAGGGGGGGACGGCGGCTCTGGGAGTAAACCGGCAGAGGGCCGGCAGAGGAGGAAGAAAGACGGACAAAAGCCGTCAAGCCTTAGTAACTATTTCTCTTGGCCGATGCCGTACTCTTTGATCTTGTAAAGAAGAGTGCGGTGGCTGATCTCCAATATCCTCGATGCATGGGTGTGATTACCATGGGTCTTGCGAAGGGCTTTCCTGATCAGTTCTGTTTCGAGAATCCTCGTCGCCTTCTTGATCGAATACTCTTCCAACTCCGAGAAAGGAGAACTCTCTGCCGACCTGTAGACCTCAGGAGGGAGGTTCTCCACGTCGATGGTGTCGGTTTCGGTCAGAACCATCCCCCTTTCAATCATATTTTCGAGTTCCCTCACGTTTCCAGGCCAGGAGTACCTGAGTAAGATCTTGAGGGCTTCCGGGGTGACCCGGCTGACCCTTTTCCCCAGGTTCTGGTTGAACTTTTCTATGAAATGGTCCACAAGAAGAGGGATATCTTCTCTCCTCTCCCTCAAAGGGGGTATCTTCAGGGGAAGGACGTTCAGCCGATAGAAGAGGTCGTCCCTGAAACTGCCCTGTTTCACTCCGCTCTCCAGATCCTTCACCGTCGCGGCGATGATCCTCACATCTATCTTGATAGACCTGGAATCACCGACCCTGCGGATCTCTCCGTCCTGAAGCACGCGGAGCAACTTGACCTGAAGGGAGAGGGGGAGTTCTCCGATCTCGTCAAGAAAGAGGGTACCGCCGTTTGCTTCTTCAAATAATCCCTTCTTTGTACGCACCGCATCGGTGAAGGATCCTTTCACATGGCCGAAGAGCTCGCTCTCCAAGAGGTTTTCCGGAATGGCCCCGCAATTGACGGGGATGAAAGGATTGGCAGACCTGTCGCTGTTGAAATGAATCGCCTTGGCGACCAGTTCCTTTCCGGTTCCACTCTCGCCCGTAATGAGAATGGTGGACTTGTACCGTGCCACCTTCTTGATGGTATCGAAAATAGCCGCCATCTTTTCGTTCTTACTGATAATGTTGTTAAAATTGTACTCCTTTTCTATCTCTTTCCTGAGATAGATATTCTCTCTTCTCAGCCTCTCCCGTTCCTCTGCCTTCTTCAGGGTCAGAACGATCTCGTCCGGCTTGAACGGCTTAGAAACGTAATCATAGGCCCCGAGTTTCATGGCTTCAACCGCCGTATCGAGTGTTCCGTATGCCGACATCATGATGATCGTCGAATCACAGTGTGTCTTCTTCACCTCCTTTAGAAACCGGATTCCGTCCATCCTGGGCATTCGGATATCACATAGAATCTCATCGAAGAGCGCGCCCTCCATCTTCTCCAGGGCTTCATAGCCGTCTGAGGCGGTCTCCACCTGGTAGCCCTCTTTCTGCAGGATTACCGAAAGCATGTGCCTGAAGCTCTCTTCGTCGTCAATGACAAGGACTCTTCTTGTATTCTCCATGATTCTCCCAATTAGGAACCCGAAGCCGGTAGCAACACCTTGAAGGTGGAACCCTTTCCCAGGCGGCTTTCGACCTCGATCTTTCCACCGAAACTCTCTACTATTCTCAGAGAGATTGAGAGGCCGAGACCCGTGCCCCTGTCCGGGTCCTTTGTCGTGAAAAAGGGGTCAAAGATCTTCTCAAGGTCATCTGGCGAGATGCCACACCCCGTATCGGTAATGCTCACACACACAAACCTTCCGTCTCTCGGTAGATGTGGGTACGGATACCGCGGCCCCTGAGACCTACGCAAATGGGTATAGTCTTTGTCGGCCGGATCGTCTCTCCGGCGTGCGGGCCCGCGACCGGCCTCCTGCGGATCTACTCTTGGCTCGTGATCCTCCGTCCTCAGGGTCAGAGTCCCCCCATCGGGCATCGAGTCGACCGCATTGAGAATCAGATTGACTAAAACCTGACGGATCTGAGACTCGTCGGCTTCAATGGGTGGAAGGTCTTTCTTCAGGCAGAGGTTGGACTCGATGTTCTTGAACGACTTCTGGTAGGAAAGAAGAGAGAGAGAGCTTTCGATCACACTGTTGAGATCCACCTCCTTGACATCGACGGCCGACGGCCTGGAAAAGTCCAGGAGCTCCCTTATGATCTTGTTGATCCGCTGAATCTCCACCTCGATCCTCTTCAGATACTCCAGCCCCTCGGGGTGATTCTCCATCTCGTTCTGGAGGATACTCGTATAACCGAGGATGGCTCCCAGTGGGTTTCCCACTTCATGGGCGACGCCGGCGGCAAAGCGCCCGATGGAGGCCAATTTCTCCGATCGCACCAGTTCCATCTGCGTCTGCCGGAGCTGTTCGTTGGCCCTTTCCAGGGATCTGACATACTCTTGGACATCCTTCTGACTTTCGCGGAGGCGGTCGGTCATCTCGTTGAAAGATTCGGCGAGTCTTCCAATTTCGTTGGGTTCAGAGACGGAAATGCGCTGATCGTAATCCCCTCGGCCGATTCCATCCGTGGCAGCGACCAGAGCCTTCAGTGGGTTTACGATAACCCGGGAAAGGAGAAAGCTTCCGAACAAGACGATTACCACGCCGTCAAGGAGCACGAAGAGGATGATAAGCCGCTGGGAAGCGGCGATACTGCCCATCACATCCGCAAGGGAAAGGCGGACATATACACCCCCCACCAGGTCACTGCCGCTCAAAAGAGGCGAGAAAAGCCTCAAATCCCGATAGGTCGAAAAGAGAAAGGAACGTCTCCGATCGAGATTCCATAAGATTCTCCTCTCAGCGATAGCCTTTGCCATGCCCTCGTCATCGATCCTTTCGGCCCGCCTTCCCTTGAGACTACATGCAAGCACCCTTTGCGACGGGTCGACGATGGCGATCTCGTCTATCTCTCTTGGATCAGCATAGACCTGGATCATCCTGTGAAACAGGTAGGTCTTCTCTGACAAGTCTTCCCCCTTTACTCCGTAGAGATTGAGGCTGTTCTGGACAGACTTGACAATAATCTTGCCGCTTCTCACTTTCTGGTTCAGTATGTCCCGTTCGTGGATCTTGATGATTCCCAAACCCAGCAAAAGCAATGCACTGGTCATCAAAAGGGCGAGGTTGAGGATGATCTCTGTCTTCAATCCCACCCTTAGGTTTCGGAAGAGCCAGGCAGGGCGCCTCACCTCTTACCTCCCCAATCCGAAATACCAGCGTATCATCTCCGCCCCCCAAAGGAGATAGACGATGGAACCAGCCCCCAAGAAGGGCCCGAAAGGGATGGCGTATTTTGAATCTCTCCCCTTTGCTAGCATAAGGGGGATTCCCACGACAGAACCGAGGAACGAGGCTATCAGGATCACGAACAGGATGGGCCTCCATCCTCCCAGGAAGGATCCGATCATGGCGAGGAGCTTTACGTCGCCTCCTCCCATCCCCTCACCTTTCGCCTCGCCTATGGCTGTGACGAGCTCTTTGCGACTCTGCAGGGCGGCCGCGTCGATTCCATAAAGAGAAGCCTCTCTTCTCAGTTCCTCTATGGTCAATTCTTGCAGAGATTTTGCCATTTCTTTGCGGTGACTTGTTCCAGTAATTCTATATTTTAGTTTCACGAACCCACTATAGCCCCATGTAACTACAAGTAGACTTCCCCCTCCAATCACTGTTCCTATAAGCGAATCCAAGAGGCTCATCCGAGGAGTCAAGAGAGAAAAAAGCAGCCCTGCTCCGATCCCGGGAAGGCTGATCCGGTCCGGGATAATCCGGTGGACCATGTCGATTCCGGAAACGGTGATAATCATGGCAGAAAAGACGAAATAGCCTGCAAAATCCACACTGATACCGTACCGTCGGAAAAGGAGAAGCCCAATCATCCCGCCAACCAGCTCTACCAGGGGATACTGGAGCGAGATGGGTCCCCGGCAGTACCTGCACCGTGCCCCAAGCCAGAGAAAACTTAGAATAGGGATGTTGTCGTAGAAGCGGATCCTGTGTCCACACAGGGGACAGTGGGAAGGAGGGAAGAGGATCGACTCTCCCTTTGGCATCCGGCTGATACAGACGTTCAGGAAGCTGCCCACAAAGGCACCCAAAACGAATGCAGAGACCTGGAGCCAGCCAGGGTTGATGGTTTCTAGGATTTGATCATTTAGCATTTTTCATTTACCATTTGACATTTAGCATTCATCATATAACACTTAGCATTGATCACTTAACACCTCTCACTAGTCATTTCCGCTTGCGGGCCATAGAGATGCTTTTAGCAATAATTGCAATGAGCTGTTCACATTCGTCTTTCAGTGATTCAATCTTCTCGTTTGAAGCTGGAAAGGTTCTCTGAATAACTTGCAACCAATACCGTGATTCCTTCAACTCCTTGAGGACGATACTCAGCTTGTGGATGAAATCTGCATTCGATTCGGACCCTCGCGCTTCTTCATAGTTCGCTCCAGGCGAAGTCCCACTTGACAGGATTTGACGACCGATGTGCTTCCCTACAGACGTTTTCGGAAGGCCATCAACCAACTTGACGATTCTCACCGAAAAGTCCAAGAAACGGTCTGCCAGCTCTTCATCTCTACGTCGTTGCATAACCTGAGCAAATGATCAGTTATAGATGATAAATGTCAAATGCTAAATGATTCTTTCAATTCAATGCTAAATGTCAAATGATCAATGTGAAATGTTAAACTCCTTCGCCAGAATCGCGACGATCCTCTCGGCGGCTTTTCCATCCCAGAGTGGAGGGCGCTTGCAGTGTTTTCCCTCCCCTCCCATGATCTTCTTGACCTCCGCGACGATTCGACGGGTGTCATGTCCGAGGAGTGTATTGGTACCCTGGCTGATCGTGACGGGACGCTCCGTGGTCTCTCTGAGGGTCAGACAGGGGATGTCGAGTACAGTCGTCTCCTCCTGTATGCCACCCGAGTCGGTCATCACGAACCTGGAATGCAAAACCAGATTTAGAAACTCAAGATAGCCCAAAGGGTGGCAACACCAGATTCCCGGACCCCTTGAAGATCCCCCATCACTGTAACGTAATGGACCAGGATCGTCCCCGTCAATGAATTTGAAAGAACCCTGAAAGCCGAAACGCCTGACAGCCGCACTCGTTCTCGGATGAATCGGAAAGACAATCGGAAGGTGCCGTGAGACCTCCTCTAGGGCCGTGACTATCTCCCCCAGCACGGGCTTTTCTTCGACATTCGAAGGCCGGTGGAGAGTCAGAACGGCGTATTCTCTCTTCTTGAAGCCCATGCGGCGCCATATATGCATGGCCCGTATCCTCGAAAGGTTGGCGTAGAGGGTGTCGATCATCACGTCTCCTACCAGGAAGATCTTCTTCGGGTCCACGCCCTCCCGGAGGAGGTTCTCATCGGCCTCTCTACAGGTTGTAAAGAGAAAATTCGAAAGAATATCGGTAACTACCCGGTTGATCTCCTCGGGCATCTTCCGGTCGAAGCTTCTCAAACCGGCTTCCACATGGGCTACGGGAATGTGCAATTTTGAAGCCACAAGGGCACAGGCAAGGGTCGAGTTGACATCTCCTACCACAAGGACCAGGTCGGGTTTCTCTTTGAGGCATACCTCCTCAAAAGCCGCCATGATCTGGCCTGTCTGACGTGCGTGGGTTCCAGAACCCACCTCCAGATTGATGTCCGGCTTGGGAATTGTCAGTTCCCGAAAAAAGGCGTCAGACATCTCCACGTCGTAATGCTGGCCGGTGTGGACGAGGAGCCAGTCCATTCTCGGGATCTTTTCCATCTCCCGGATAATGGCGGCGATTTTCATGAAATTCGGACGTGCGCCGACAACGTTTATAATTTTAGCCATAGCTTACAGCTACTTATCTTGCTTTTGCAATATCTTACCCCAAGTCTGCAGACCCTGTCTCCGGTGTCGGGGCTCGCTCTTTTTCTCCTGCTCTCTCAGCCCGAAACGGTCTCGATCGGTCTCAGATAGTTGCGGATGTTCCTTATGCCACAGTCCCGATACATGAGATCCAAGAGGGATTTCTTCACCAAAAACCTGAATGAAGCTCCGTCCCGTGACAACGGGGATCCAAGGGCTGGAATGGACGGCCCTTCATCAGGACTCTTGAAAGAGTAGCCATTGGCTCGGACAAGGTCTCGAAATGAGACTTCCGGCAGAGAAAACTCTCTTGCATATCGCGTGCCCACTTTCGCATTCATCATCGAACCGAGGGCTCTCAAATCCTCCAAGGCCACCTTCGTCATGTTTGCATCCCCGATTCTTCCAAATTCCTTGAAGGACCAGGATTCAATCCGGGTCTCGAAGCGCCTCCTGTATTCGTTGGTCCTGTACAGCTCGGCAAGTCGTTCCGGGTCGAAGTCCATCCCGATTCTTCTCAGCAGCCCGACCACGGTCTCGAACGGTTTCTTGACGAGTTCTTCGTACCGGATCGTGAAGAACCTCGGGTGTTCACTCAGTCCGCAAACGGCGGCCTCATCTATGAGCCACGTGCCGGCGGCTATATACGGGAGGAAGCCCCTCCTCAACAGTGACTTGTAAACGTATAGGGGATTCCTTACGACATGTATGAAGAACCCCTCCTCAAAATAGTCTAGAAACAACCTGGCACAATGGATATTCTCAGGGGTCTTTTCAAAGAAGACCGTACATCTTTTTCCCCTAAAGCCGGCGAACCTCTGGAAAAAAAGGTCGCAGAACTCATGGAGAGAACCGGACCGCCTGAGGCATTCGCCCACGCCGGTGCGATCGAACCCGTAGCTTGCGAGTCTTGAGACGAGAAACTGCTGTCGCATTTCATAAACAACAGGGGACCGTGAAGAGAAGAAACCCCTCCGTTTCATTCGCTTGAAGTCATCGAAGTACCCTCTTACGGCAAAGAGCCTGGTTTCCGGGCCGCAGACCGCAAAGGGCAGACTGTCCACCAGATCGGCCAGCAGTGTGCTTCCTGAACTTGGAGCGTTTCCAACGGCAACAAACACAGGATTCCCCCCTGCCAGGGCAAAATCCTACCAATCGGAGCCGGATTCAACGGCTTTGACCAAGGCCTCGATTTTTTCTCTCCTTCTGGAATTCGGGGCCATTTCAATCCCCTTTTTGAGGAAATAGACCGCACGATCGGGATCGTTGAGCTTGTCCAGGAAGAGCCGCCCCAGATTCTCATAGGGATTGATGATATGGGGTCTCAACTCCATTGATCTCATGTAGCTGCCAATGGCCTCATCAAAGCGCCCGGCTTCTTCACAGACGACTCCAAGGCGGAAGTATAGGAAGGCGTCTCCAGGGCGCTCCTCCACGAGCAGTCTCAGTGTGCGTATCGCCTTCTGAAAGTCCCCCCTTTTCGCATAGAGGTTGCTGAGGTTTATGCGTGCTTCATAATGGCCGGGACTCAGGGATAGAGCCCTCTGATACTGCTCTTCGCTTTTTTCGTACTCACCGATTCTCTCGTAGGCTATCCCGAGGTTGTTACGGATGAGGGGATCCGACGGGTTGATCTCTGCTGCCCCCTCCAAGACCTCAAGGGCTTTGTCGTTCGTTCCGTTCTCGAGATACAGGACTCCCAGCCCGTTCATGGCAACCGTATTTTTCGGGTCCCTGGCGAGAGTCTCAGACCACAGGGTGAAGGAATCCTTCCATATCCGGTTCTGTATCACCGTCATGTAAGAATATCCCGCCAATAGAAGGATCAGAACCATGACACTCAAGGCCGGGAAAAAATCCTCCGAGAGTTTCCTTGATCGGGCCGACCAGAGCCTTTCAAAGCCAAGGGCCAGAATCAAACAGTACGCGAAAGACGGCAGATACACATACCGATCTGCAAGGACCGTGCTGATGGGAATGATGTTTGAAGAGGGGAGGATCGTAATATAGAACCAGAAAACGGCGAAGAAGACCGCTCTGGTTTTCTTGAACATGTAGACGGCCAATCCTAGCAACCCGAGGTTTAGTAAGACAAAGGCCGAGGAAGAGAGCCACGAAATGGTATCTGGTAGGAGTAGCACATAGACAGGAGAATAGTTGACGGTCAGGGTCATCAACTTGATGTTCAGCAGGAAAAGGCGAAAGACGAGAAACAGATTGTACAAGAAACTCCCACCCCTGTACGGATAGATTCCGCCTGACTCGACCATAGCCCCCAAGAGAACATAGATGGCTACAAGCGAGCCGGCAAGCATGGGCACAAAGAGCAGTGCTCTCCTCAAGACCCAGCGCGATCCGGCCTTTTGCCGTGAGATTTCAAAGAGCACCATGATACCTGGAAGAGCCACAGCCACCGGCTTTGACAAAACCGCCATTACAAAACAGAGGAAAGCAAGGCCGTACAAGCTCGATTTCGTTTCCCTTCTCGTCGCATCTGTGGCT
>JAFDHF010000037.1 GCA_019308905.1 Deltaproteobacteria bacterium | reverse complement strand
CTTTTTGCCTCCAAAACAGGAATAACGCCCAATCTGGTAAGAAGAGAAGTTGAGGGTCAACTGTTACTGCCTTTTGCTGTTCAACTTTTCTAAAAATTTTGGGGAAAGTCCTCATTCTCCACACGTTGACTTGTTCCTCAAAGTATGGATCGCTTCGCAAATCGCCGGATTCCGTAAATACTATAAATTCTATGGGTTAAGCGCCACACGTGGTGTGGAGAACGAGGTTAGGGGACGCCTATCATTTTATGCAAAACCTTGTTAGCCATGCTTCATAGGCGGAAGTTACTTTGAACAGCGATTTTTTCACCCCTCACCGATGCCTACTCAGGGCTGACCGGGAAATCTTCAGGCGACGTGACAACTCAACCATGCTCATTCCCGGTTCACGATTGGCCCGGTAGCAAAGCAGACTTCAGGATTTGCGACAGCCTGGGGATCCTTGCCACGACCCGGGACGGATCCAATGTACATGATTAGGGATGGCGGATGACGATGCAATGGATGGCACCGGCAGCATCTAATCTCGTTCTCCTTGGCATGCGTCCACAGTACTAGAAAAACTGATAAGAAGTAAAGCATGAAATCATAGGCGTCCCCCATCCGGTGGAAAGCTTCCAGGGCCATGTCCTGCCCGATGACACGGTTAAGGTTACCGAAAGAGTCCTGGGGTAGTTGTGTGAACGAATCTTTCAGTGGCCTGAAATTTGTCCTTGCAAAATAGAAATAAGATTCTATAATACAAGACATGATAAAGCGAGCCGTCCAGAAACAGATAGAGGAGCGCCTTGCGGCCTACCCGGCAGTGGCACTGGTGGGGCCGCGGCAGTGCGGCAAGACCACGCTGGCGCAGTCCATGTGCGGGGTGTACTTCGACCTCGAACAGGAGTCGGACCGCCTACGCCTGGACCTCGAATGGGACGACCTCGTGGCAGGGAAAGAGCTCTTGATTCTGGACGAAGCCCAGTCCTGGCCGGAGGTCTTTGTGCGCCTGCGGGGAGCAATCGATCGGGACCGCGGCCGCAAGGGGCGCTTTTTGCTCCTGAGCTCCGTATCCCCCTCGTTGATGACCCATGTCTCGGAGTCGCTGGCAGGCCGTCTGTCTTTGGTGGAACTCACGCCGTTCCTCCTGTCGGAGCTGAAGACAAAGGCGTCCCGCGGGCGGCACTGGCTGTGCGGGGGGTATCCCGAGGGCGGGGTGCTGGAGCCCGAGCGCTATCCGCGGTGGCAGATTGACTATCTCGCGCTTCTGGCCCAGCGCGACCTGGCCATGTGGGGGCTGCCCGCGAAACCGCAGGTGACGGATCGACTGCTCCGAATGCTGGCCGCGCTCCACGGCCAAGTGTGGAACGCGGCCCAGGTGGGGCAAAGCCTGGGGCTCTCGTACCATACCGTAAACAACTACCTCGATTACCTGATGGGCGCGTTCTTGCTTCGGCAGCTGCCGGCCTACCAGGCAAACGTCAGAAAGCGCCTCGTCAAAAGGCCCAAGCTCTACTGGCGCGACAGCGGTCTCGTACATGCGTTGTTGAACGTTCCCAACGAGCGCGCCTTGTTTGTGCAGCCTTGGGTCGGGGCGAGTTGGGAGGGCTACGTCATCGAGCAGGCATTGGGAGAGCTTTCCTCGCTGGGCCGCAGACTCATCGCGTACTACTTCAGGGCCGCGGATCAACACGAACTGGACCTCGTTCTGGATTTTGGGAAAGAGATCTGGGCGGTCGAGGTCAAGCTGACCTCCTCTCCGTCAACCGACGACGTAGCGCGCCTGAACAAGGCTGCCGACATTATCAAGGCCTCGCGGCGCTTCCTGGTTTCCCAGACAAAAAAGCCTGCCGGGAACGAGCGGTGCCTGTCCTGTGATCTGCCGACATTTCTTGAGGAACTTCGAACGGCCGGCTTGTAAATCAGGTCTATGTGTCAAGAGGTTATGGGACGCGTATGATTTTATGCAAAACCTTGTTAGCCATGCTTCATAGGCGTCCCCCATCCGCGTGGGATCCCCGCCTCCAGCCGTTCCGTGAACGATCACTTGCCGAATCATCTTCCTCGTCTCCTCTGATTGTGGTATCTTCTTCATGGGGTTGGGCCTCCTTTGTTTGTTTTTGTTGCCTGCCAGGGCTTATCGCATTCTGGCCAAGGCTCAACCCCTAAAACCATTTTTACGGCAAGTTTAGGACATTACCGTACAAGATCAAAAAGGAGCAAGAAAGATGAAGAGAATTAGCATAATTATCTGCAACCGTTACCGTGCTTGTGCGGGCGGGAAGTGCTTGCGATCTTTGAGAAATCGTGAAGGAGCATTTTCTCTGTACAAGGGAGAGGAAGTCGAACTAGTGGGCTATACCACCTGCGGAGGCTGCCCCGGTGGAAACGTAGAGCACTGCCCGGCGGAGATGAAAAAGAATGGAACAGATGTCATCCATTTGGCTACGGGTTTGGTGGTCGGCTATCCTCCCTGCCCATACCTGGAAGATTTTTGTTCGTTTATCCCGACAAAATACGATATAGACGTGGTCGTCGGAACTCATCCGATTCCGCAAAACTATTATCTCACACACCGGGAATTAGGCACATGGGAGTCTGACAGGTGGCAGGAACGCATCAAGCACGTCCTCACGGACGAGGCAACACGTTTGGCATACGACTGATGATTCAAGGTGGAAAACAACCATCGGGAATGTTGGGTTGAAAATGGTTCGGAATCGGAGTCGGGCCAAGTTAAGCCTTCTAAACTATTGACGAAAAGATATAGAAAGGGCCCTATTTAGGCCCTATGTTGAACTTTTCAGGGGCAGAAAGTAGGTCATTTGAGTTAGCGATGGCAAAGGCCAAAAGATACTATATCCCGGGGCAAGTATGGCACCTGACGGGCCGATGCCACCAGAGGGGATTGTTGCTTAAGTTCGCAAAAGATCTGCGCGGATGGCTTGATCGGCTCTTCAATGGCAGGAAGGCCTATGGACTCAGCATATCGAACTACGGAGTCACTTCAAGCCA
The DNA here is from genome assembly GCA_019308905.1 of Deltaproteobacteria bacterium. Taxonomy (NCBI): domain Bacteria; kingdom Pseudomonadati; phylum Myxococcota; class Myxococcia; species Deltaproteobacteria bacterium. Next base: position 37,648 of record JAFDHF010000037.1, on the reverse strand, counting down.
CGTTCATAAGGAAGGCGGATCGTAGGCACTGATGAGGCCTAGCCGCTCCGGGAAGCATCAACGCCCTACGGCACCTATTTGGGGGGCAAAAAAGACGATATAGGGGCGAAAAACACCTATTTTGGGGACGTTTATTCAGAATATTCAATATGATAGAATGGCCCGACCCCAGAGAGCGACAGAGAGAATTTGTTCATTAGACGGATCGGAGGTGGCATGCAAATCGAAGTAGCCTTCAATGAACACATAGAAGAGGAAGAAGTCCTGGAAATATATAAGGCTAACAAATGGTCATCGGCTGAGAAGCCTCAATTGCTTTTGTCTGCTTTGCGTGGTTCTCATTCTCTCGTGACAGCGCGTATATCAGGCAGGCTTGTTGGTATTGCTAATGCAATATCGGATGGGTATTTGGTTGTTTATTATCCGCACATGTTGGTGCACCCGGAATACCAACGCAAGGGCATTGGGAGAAAAATGATGGAGGCTTTGAAGAAAAAATATTCCGGATTCCATCAGCAAATCTTGATCGCTGATGTTGATGCAATAGAGTTTTATGAAGCCCTTGGATTCGTGAGGGCCGGCAAGACAGAGCCAATGTGGATCTACACAGGTAATGAGCACTAGCCGAGACCGCGCTGTGGCGATACTCCTTACAGGAATCTGTTGAAGATCAAGGAACTTGGCTATGAAGGCTGGATTAAGGAAAGAAGCCCTTACTATATTTGGCAAAGAAAAGATATGCTCCAAAAATAAGTGATAGGAATAGAAGAAAATCCTGAAAAGATTTCTAATAGTAGGAAGGGCTTCACCGAAGATCGGGTGAAGTACTTGCGAGTATCCATGACGCAAGAATTGCCGAGGGATGCCTGGATTATTCAAGTGGACTGTGTATCCTGCTTTTTGAAAAGATCAAGCAGGAAAGCCTGTTCATGTTCGGTGGGCTACCCCCGGGCCTCTTCCCACTCCGGCTCGTACCGAGACCCAAACGAGTGGTCCTTAGCATCTGGTTGCCTCTGTTGAACGGAGGAGACAAATTCTTGGATAGTGGACACGGGTCCCCACCGGCAGGGCTCGGTGGAAGGCGGTAGCGATGCCCTCCCTGGTGGATTCCTCTTTCCCGCTTTGGTATTATCTATGGCACAGCCCGGCTTGTTCTGCTAGAATAGAGCATACCCTTTGACCCTTTGAGGCAGGTCGTTTTCGAGTATTCGTGTCCGGCTCTTCGACGGGAGCGCAACGCGGTTGGGTGTAGCGCCGGTTGAAGGCAGAAGGAGGCCAGAATCACCATGGAGATGACCATAACAGAGAAGATCCTTGCAGCCCATGCCGGTCTGGAAGAGGTCCATCCAGGCCAGCTCATAAACGCGAAAGTGGACGTTGCCCTGGGTAACGATATCACCGCTCCCATAGCAATCGACAGGTTCAGAAAGGCCGGTGCCAAAAGAGTCTTTGACAAGGGCAGGCTTGTCCTGGTCCCCGACCACTTTGCACCGAACAAGGACATACCGTCGGCCGAACAGTGTAGGATCCTGAGAGATTTTGCCAGGGAGCAGCAGATCGACCACTACTACGAAGTGGGCCGGGTAGGGATCGAACATGCACTCCTTCCCGAACAGGGGCTTGTCCTTCCGGGTGATCTGGTTGTGGGAGCGGACAGCCATACCTGTACCTATGGGGCCTTGGGCGCATTTTCCACGGGCGTGGGGAGTACCGACTTGGCGGCAGTCATGATTACAGGTGAACTCTGGTTCAAAGTTCCAGAGACCCTCAAGATCGTCTACAGGGGGAGGCTTGCGCCCTGGGTGGATGGGAAAGACCTCATCCTTTTCACCATCGGCAGGATAGGGGTTGACGGAGCCCTGTACAAGGCCATAGAGTTCAGCGGAGAAACCATGGAGGGGCTTCCCATGGAGGAGCGCTTCACCATGGCCAATATGGCTATTGAGGCCGGTGCCAAGAACGGCATATTCCCTCCCGACAGGGTAACAGAGGAGTATGTGAGAGAGAGGGCCGGACGGGAATACCGTTTTTTCCAGAGCGACCCTGGAGCGGAATACGGGGAGATAAGGGAGTTCGATGTCTCCCAGATCGGGCCACAGGTGGCCTTGCCCCATTTGCCGAGCAATACCAAGGAGATGGGTGAGATCGGAGAGATCCGTATCGATCAGGCCGTGATCGGTTCCTGTACCAACGGATGGTTGGGCGACCTGAGGACCGCGGCTCGGGTGCTCAGGGGCCACAGCGTCTCGCCCGGGGTCAGGCTGATCGTGATCCCGGCCACTCCCACCATCTACCGGCAGGCGATGAAAGAGGGCCTCTTCGAGATCTTCCTCGATGCGGGGGCAGTGATCAGCCCTCCAACCTGCGGGCCCTGTCTTGGAGGCTACATGGGGGTCCTGGCAAAGGGGGAGAGGGCCATTGCCACCACCAACAGGAATTTTGTGGGGAGAATGGGACATCCGGAGAGCGAGGTCTATCTGTCCAACCCTGCCGTGGCGGCCGCGTCGGCCGTTCTGGGAAGGATAGGCGGTCCCGAGGAGCTCGGTCTGGAGGAGTAGACAGGGGAAAGGAGACTTCTGAGATGAAGCTGAGGGGAAGGGCCTGGAAATTCGGTTCAAACGTCGACACAGACGCCATCATCCCTGCCCGTTATCTCAACGTGGCAGACCCGGATGTCCTGGCTGAACACTGTATGGAGGACGAAAACCCGGAGTTTGCAAGGGGGGTGAAGTCCGGGGACATGATCGTTGCCGGTACGAACTTCGGTTGTGGATCTTCCAGGGAACACGCTCCAATCGCCATCAAGGCCAGGGGGATATCCTGCATCATCGCCAGGAGTTTTGCCAGGATATTCTATAGAAATGCCTTTAACATGGGTCTCCCCATCGTCGAGAGCGGCGAGGCCGTCGATGGGATCGAGGACGGCCATGAGCTTGAGGTGGACTTGACCAGTGGTGAGATAACCAACGTGACGACAGGCCTTGTTTTCAAGTCCAATCCGATCCCTCCCTTTATGCGGCAGATCATAGATGACGGGGGGCTGATGCAACATATAGCCAGGAGGAGGAGGTAGATGGGAAAGACGTACAGGATCGGCGTGATTCCGGGTGATGGAACCGGGCCGGAGGTTGTTGCCGAGGGGCTGAAGGTCCTGGAGGCAGCCGCGGGGAAAGCGGATTTTCGGTATGACCTGGTCCGTTACGATTTCGGCGGGGAGAGGTATCTGAGAACGGGGGAGTTGATCCCGGATTCCGCCCTCCAGGAGCTCCGAGGACTCGATGCCATATATCTCGGCGCCATCGGGCATCCTGATGTGAGGCCGGGGATCCTGGAAAAGGGGATCCTTCTCACCCTGAGGTTCTCCCTTGACCAATACATCAATCTTCGGCCGGTGAAGCTCTACCCGGGGGTGGATACGCCCCTGAAGGACAAGGGTCCGGAGGATATCGATTTTGTCGTGGTGAGAGAGAACACCGAGGGACTCTACACCGGTTCAGGGGGTTTCCTGCGAAAGGGGACCCCGGACGAGGTGGCCCTCCAGGAGTCAGTCAATACCCGCAAAGGGGTGGAGCGGTGCCTGCGATACGCATTTGAGTATTGCCGGCAGCGGAACAAGGGCAAGAGGCTCACCCTTTGCGGCAAGACCAATGTCCTCACCTATGCCTTCGACCTCTGGGAGAGGGTCTTTGGTGAGGTGGGCCGGGAGTTCCCGGATGTGGAGAGAGACTACGCTCACGTGGACGCCATCTCCATGTGGATGGTCAAGAACCCCGAGAGGTTCGATGTGATCGTGACCGATAACATGTTTGGCGATATCATCACGGACCTCGGGGCCACGATCCAGGGAGGAATGGGGGTCGCGGCCGGGGGAAACATAAATCCGGGTGGGACCTCGATGTTTGAACCGATCGGAGGGTCTGCGCCGAAGTATGCGGGGAAAAACCTGATAAATCCTTTGGCCGCCATCCTGGCCGGCCAGATGATGCTGGACCATCTCGGAGAGCACGGGGCCGCCCGCCTCGTGGAGAGGGCCGTGATGAAGGTCATACAGGACCATATGAAGAGCATGGAGGCGGGAAGGATGGGCGTGACCACTTCCGAGGTGGGAGACCTTGTGGCGAGATACATCGAGAAGGACGGAGACCCCCGGGTGTAAGAGATGCGGTCTCGAACCCGTTTGCGGGGAGGCGGGACAATGAAGGAGCCGCTTTGGATGCCATCAGAGGACCGGATAGACAAGGCCAATATGACCCGGTTCATGCGGTTTGTCAACGGTAAGTACTCCAGGCGGTTCGAGAGCTATTCCGAGCTCTACGAGTGGTCGGTAGAGAGGATTCCCGACTTCTGGGAGGCCATGTGGGAGTTCGGTGGTGTGAGGGCATCCCGGGGATACGAGAGGGTCGTGGACGATCTCGAGAAGTTTCCCGGGGCCAAGTGGTTCGTCGGGGCGAGAATGAACTTTGCGGAGAATCTGCTGCGCTACCGGGACGGCCGTGAGGCTCTGATCTTCAAGGGCGAGGCAAGAGAGGCGGTTCGCATGACCTACGGCGAGCTGTACGATTCGGTGGCCCGTCTTGCCGAGTCCCTGCGCCGGACCGGAGTCGGACCCGATGACCGGGTTGTCGGGTTCATGCCCAACATGATTGAGACTGTTGTAGCCATGCTGGCTACTACGAGCCTCGGGGCAGCCTGGTCGTCGTGCTCGTCCGACTTCGGCATCAAGGGGGTCCTGGACCGGTTCGGGCAGATCGAGCCGAAGGTCCTCTTTACGGCTGACGGATACTCGTACAACGGCAGGACTATCGACTCTCTTGGAAGGATTCGGGAGATCCTGAAAGGGCTTCCCTCCATCGAGAGGGTGGTGGTCGTGCCCTATATCCAGGGGAGGCCGGAAATACGGACTCTCCCAAAGGCCGTCCTCTACGGGGATTTCATCTCCAAGGATGGGGGGCTCGATATAGAATTCGAGCAGGTTCCCTCCGACCATCCTCTCTACATAATGTATTCCTCTGGGACAACCGGGCTTCCCAAGTGTATGGTCCAGGGGGTCGGCGGTGTCCTGATCAACCACATCAAGGAGCTCAAGCTTCATACCGACATTGAGAGGGGAGACAGGGTCTTCTACTTCACGACCTGTGGTTGGATGATGTGGAACTGGCTGGTGAGCTCCCTGGCCCTGGGGGCCACTGTCGTGCTCTTTGACGGCTCCCCCTTCTACCCGGATCCGGGTGCCCTGTGGAGGCTCGCCGAGGATGAGGGGATCACGGTCTTCGGGACGAGTCCAAGGTACATAGGGGCCATCGAAAAGGAGGGTCTCCGGCCGGGACGGGATCATGATCTGTCGAGGCTCCGGGCGATCCTGTCGACGGGTTCTCCCCTCGTGGGTGAGAGCTTCGAATACGTCTACCGGGAGGTCAAGGGCGATCTTCAACTGGCTTCCATCTCCGGTGGAACTGACCTCAACGGATGCTTTGCCTTGGGGAATCCTATCGGACCGGTCTACAAGGGGGAACTCCAGTGCCGGGGTCTCGGTATGAAGGTGGAGGTCTTTGATGGTGAAGGGAATCCGGTGATCTGCCAGAAGGGGGAACTCGTATGTACGGCGCCGTTTCCCTCGATGCCCCTCTATTTCTGGAACGACCCGGGCGGCTCAAGGTACAGGGCGGCGTATTTTGAGGTCTATCCCAATGTCTGGCGCCACGGGGATTTTGCCGAGATCACCGAGACGGGAGGGATGATCATCTACGGCCGGTCCGACGCCACCCTCAACCCGGGTGGAGTGCGGATCGGAACGGCAGACATCTATGCCGTGGTGGAGTCGATGGACGAGGTGGCAGACAGTATCGTGGTGGGTCAGGACTGGGAGAACGACATCCGGGTGATCCTCTTTGTAAAGCTGGCACCAGGGATAGAGCTGACAGAGGAGTTGGTCTCAAGAATCAAGAAAACCATAAGGGAAAGCACGACCCCCAGACACGTTCCCGCCAAGATCATCGCCGTGAAGGACATACCGTACACGATCAGCATGAAAAAGGTCGAACTGGCAGTGAGGGATGTGATCCACGGCAGGCCGGTTCCCAACAGGGACGCCCTGGCAAATCCGGAGGCATTGGACCAGTATGCGGACATACCAGAACTCCGGACCTAGGCTTTCTCTCTCCCCCCCCTTCTCGATCGCAAGCCCCTTCCCATTGAAAACGTTAGGTGGTCTTCTCCCCTCCAGCACGTCGAGGACGGCCTGAGCGGCACCGAAAGCGGTGGGGATCAGCCTCTTTGTCGTCTCCGGTCCGGTCTTCGGGGCATCCAGGATCCTTACCCGGCCTTCGAGAAGGGATCGTCCCTCGGGGCGAATGGGCTCCGGGAGCAAGACCGTCTTCATCTCGGCAGTCCAACCTTCTGCCTGGTGCGGACAGCCTACCACAGGGTGAAGCCCCCATCGATTACCAGGTCGTGTCCGGTGACGAACCTGGAAGCCTCTGAGGCCAGGTAGACGGCAGCCCCCTTCATCTCATCCGGCTGTGCCAGGCGCCTCATGGGGGTCATCTCCACCCACTTGGGAAAGAGATCTCCCATTCTGAGGGTCAGTTCCGTGGCCGTATACCCGGGGCTGATGCTGTTCACCCGGACGCCATGGGGTGCCCATTCCGCCGCAAGGGATCTGGTGACCATGATCACCCCTGCCTTTGAGGCGTTGTAGGCCACCTGGGGCTGTGGGTGATTGACGATTCGGGCTGACATGGAGGCGATGTTGATAATCGACCCGGCCTTCTGGCTGATCATGACGCGTCCTGCAGCCTGGCAGGACAGAAAGACCCCTTTCAGGTTGAGGTTCACCACATCATCCCACTGGTCTTCTCCCATCTCTTCCCCCGGAGCATTGAGGCACTTGCCAGCGTTGTTCACCCCTATGTCGAGTCTTCCCCATCTCAGAACCACCTTCTCCACCATGTGGAGAACCTCATCCTTCTTGGTCACATCGGCGTGGATGGCAAAGGATTCATAACCAGACTCGAGGAGTTGGTGAGCGGTCTTTTCGGCCTCTCGGCCGTCTATGTCGACGACAGCCACCTTTGCGCCCGCCTCGGCGAGGCCGAAGGCTATGCTCCTGCCGATTCCCCGGGCGCCTCCTGTCACGTAGCTCGTCTTTCCTTCCAAGGAAAAGAGGTCCAGAATCCCCATGTCTAGGCACTCCGTACGTTCCCCGGGTGAACAGGGGGTTTCCCTTCCCCTGTTGCGTCGCCTCTTCTTGTAGTCCCTTGAGGCTCTTCGAATCCTCCCTCACCCTCTTTTGGCAGGGCCACCTCGGCTCGGCTGCCGGCTAGCCGGATACCTCCGCAATGCGGTCAAAGCTGTCCTTGAGACTACGGTAGAGTCCCCGGTAGATGGGGAACAGTCTGCCGTACACCTCTGCTTGTGCCGGGACCGGAAGGTCTCTCGTCTCCACCTTCAGGACCCGGACGGCTTCCTCCACACTCGGCCAGACCCCTACACCCGCACCTGCCACAAGGGCTGCACCGTAGGCCCCACCCTCGCCGCTGCCGCTCACGGTGACAACCTCGCTGTTGAACACGTCGGCGTGGATCTGGCGCCAGAAACCACTCAGGGCCCCCCCGCCCGACGTGCGTATCTGGGTTACGGGGATTCCCATCTCCCTGATCAGTTGTGCCGTGTCCATGAGGCTGAAGATCACCCCTTCGAGGAGGCTCCGGACTATATGGGATCGGCCGTGACGGAGGGTGAGGCCCACAAAGGCACCCCTGGCCTGGGGATCCACATGGGGGCACCTCTCGCCGATGAGATAGGGGAGAAAGAGCAGTCCCTCTGATCCAGGCCCGGCCTTGGAGGCCTCTCGGCAGAGAATCTCGTACGCGTCCTCCCCTGTCCAGCGGGAGATCTCTTTTTCCATCCCTCCCAGCACGTCACGGAACCATCTCAGAGATCCCCCGGCGGCCAAGGTGACACCCATGGCGTGCCACTTGTCGGGCATGTTGTTGCAGAAGATCTGGAGTTTCCCCTCTGGGTTGTCATAGCACCTGTCGAGCGCCATGGCAACGATTCCTGCGGTTCCGATGGTCGTACCCAGGATTCCCGGTTCAATCATCCCCGTCCCGGTGGTCTGGGCGACCGCGTCCCCCCCACCGCCGGCGACAGGCAGCCCTGCCGGGAGGCCCAGGTCGGAGGCGACGCTCTTGGTGACCTGGCCGCTGATCTCTGCCGACTCGTAGCATTTGGGAAGCCAGTCCTTGGGGATGTCGAGAAGTTCAAGGAGCCGGTAGGACCACTCCCTCGCGCGGACGTTGAACAGCCCTGTTCCGGAGGCCTCGGATACTTCGGTTGCATACTCCCCTGTCAGGCGGTACCTGATGTAGTCCTTGGGGTTCAGGATCTTTCTTATCTTCTCGTAGAGACGGGGTTCGTGCTGGCGAACCCAGATTATCTTTCCCCCCGTGTATCCCGGAAGCATCCGATTGTTGGTGAGTTTCAGCAGGCCGTCCACGCCCCCGGCCTTTTGGTGGATCTCCTCACACTGTTTTTCCGTCCGCTGGTCGTTCCAGAGAATGCAGGGCCGCAGCGGGACCCCGTCCCTGCCGAGGGCAACCAGGCCGTGCATCTGGCCGCTCAGCCCGATGGCCTTGATCTCGGCCGCCCTGTCGAGTCTCTTCAGGAGTCTCTGGATCGTAACCCTGACCGCCTGCCACCAGTCCTCGGGGTCCTGCTCGGACCAGCCCGGCTGGGGAGTTGACAGGGGATTCTCCTCCGATTCCCGGGCCACCACGTTCCCCTCATGGTCGACCAGCAGTGCCTTGCAAGTCGAAGTCCCGATATCGATTCCTATCACCAATTGTCGTGCCATGGTAATATCCAGTCGGTTTCGAGGTTTTTGACCGTGCGGTCTCCTCGGGTGGGTTCGAAATTTTCGTTATACGAGGGCTACCTCGCTCCTCGAGCGATTTGAATGCCCCTGCCGGTCACGAAACAGCCTCATGATATCGAATCCGGATGTGTTTCTGGTGGAGGTACTCTTCGAGTCCCGCATGCCCGTGTTCGTAACCCACGCCGCTCTGTTTCCAACCCCCGTATGGCGCATTGATGATGCCTGCATCCACGTTGTTCACAGCGACACTGCCGGCCTGGAGTTCCCTCGTGAGATAGGCCATCTCGTGGAGATCATTGGTGTAGACATAGCTCGCCAGTCCATAGGGGGTGGAGTTGGCAAGCTCGACCGCTTCTTGGAGGGTCTGAAACGTCATGACACCAACGACCGGTCCGAAGGTCTCCTCGTTCATGAGGAGCATGTGGTGGTCCACATCGGCCAGGATGGTGGGCTCAAAGAAGTACCCTCTGGCGAATTCCGCACCGTCTGGTCTCTTTCCTCCACAGACCAGGCGTGCTCCCTTTGAAAGGGCATCCTGGATATGGCGCTTCGTTTTTTCGAGGCCCTCCCGGCTTGCCATGGGACCGAGGTCGCAGGGGTCCTTGTCCAGGCCGTTCCCTATGGCGAGACCGGAAGCGGCTTTTGCGAACTCCTCCAGGAAGGACTCTGAGATGGACTCGTGCACATATATCCTGTTGATGGCGATACAGATCTGTCCCATGTTCCGGAAGGACCTCCTCACCGCCCCCCTGACGGCACTGGATAGATCGGAATTCCTGCTGATGATGAGCGGACAGTGCCCCCCCAGTTCGAGGGATATCTTCTTCACTCCCTTGCAGTTGGCGAGGATATCCTGTCCGACTTCGGCGGAACCGGTGAAGGCGATCTTCCCCGTGATGGGGCTCTGGATGAGTTGGCGGCCCAGAGTCCTTCCCGGACCGGTTACTGCATTGATGACCCCCCTCGGGATACCTGCATCGGCCAGGCACTTCCAGAACTGGAGAGGCGAAAGGGGGGTGAGGGATGGTGGTTTGGCAACGACCGTGCAACCCGCTGCCAGAGCAGCCGCGGCCTTCCACCCGGTCAACTCCACTGGATAGTTCCACGGCGATAGGGCCGCAACCACTCCTATGGGCTGCCGGAGCACGAGGCTCTGGTAACTCGGGTCTGGGTTCGGAATGATCTGACCATAGGCTCGCTTGCCTTCCTCGGCATAATAGCGGAGCATCTCGACGGTCTTCTCTATCTCTCCCACCGCTTCCTTGACGGGTTTTCCCTGCTCCCTGGTCAGAACCCGCGCGATCTCTTCCTTCCGTTCCTCCAAAATGTGGCTGGCCTGCCAGAGATACTCTCCCCGTTGATCGGGAGAGAGCCTGGACCAGCCCGGGAAGGCCCTTTGGGCAGCCTCCAGCGCCAGGGTTACCTCCCGGCCGGTGGCCTCGGGCACACGGGCAAAAACCTCCTCTGTGGCCGGATTTTCGACCTCTATGAAAGCTCCACTGCTCGAGCCGACCCACTCTCCGTCGATAAGCATCAGATGGTCTTCCATTTTTTTCTATCCTTCTTGCTTCTCCTGGATCCGGCCTGTCACCCAGACGATCTTCAAGGGCTCGATGCCGGTATTGTAGGTTACGTGGAATTCACCGAAGGGTATGTAGAATGCATCACCGGCCCGTATGGAAAACTCATCCTCCCCGACCACCATCCTGCCCCTCCCGGAAACGACGAAATAGACCTCTTCCATGTCCTCGTGGGCATGGCCGGTCGTCCTGCCGGTTGGATAGATGATGGTGAACCCCATCTTCAAGTTCCTGGAGGGTGAATTCTCGGGGTCGACGAGGAAATAGGTATCCCTCAAGATCTCGCTCTTCCGGTCTTTGACCGCGTATCGGAGAGAACGCTCCTCCTCATCTGGTTTCATGTCCTCGATGTTTACCAAATACTTCATCGCTTACCTCCTTTGGAGACGATGGGAGCGGTCCTGTGCAGGTGCCCCGGTCCTGTCACACTATGGCTGTCCCGGCTCGGCCAATCCTGCTTTGGAGATGGCCCGCCTGATCGACTCCTTGTCACCGTCCGTGAGGGGGAGAAGGGGACGCCGCGGAAGGCCGCCGTAATAACCGGCCACTTCCATGGCATACTTCACACCTGCCACGCCGAAGCTCCCAGAGACGGTCTGGTTGAGATTGAAGAGTCTGTAGTGCAACTCGCGAGCCCCTTCGAGGTCCCCTTCTTGGAACCTGTTGTAGAGTTCGCAGCAGGGAAGGGGAAAGGCGTTTGCCAGAGAGACGACACCTCCCGAGGCGCCCAGACTCAACCCGATAAACAGGGTATTGATCGTTCCGGATAGGACGTCGAAGTTCTCCCCACGGACGGCCAGATACCGGGCGAGGCCGTCCGGCGATGTGTCCTTCATGCCTGCAACGTTGGGATGCTGGGAGATCTTCTCTATGACCCGGGCCGAGAGGGTCATCCCGGTGAAGCCGGGTGCATTGTATGCGAGCACGGGAACATCAAGGGCCTCGGCCACCTCCGTGTAGTAGCGGATCATGGCTTCGTCGGTCAGTCTCTTCTTGAAATAGGACGGGGTCAAAAGAGACACGCAGTCCGCGCCTAATTCCGCGGCCTTCTTTGAAAAAGCGATCGTCTGGCGGGTCGACTCATAACCGGTTCCTGCCATGACGATCTGGCCTTCTGATTTTTCTTCGACCACGGTTTCGATGATTTTCAGCTTCTCCTCTTCCGTCAGGCTCTTGTTCTCGCCGTTGCTTCCAAGGGCAAAAAAACCAGCCAGAGGCGTTTCGCCGTATTGACGGATATTACTCCTCAGGTGGTCGATGGAGAGTTCCTCATCTGCAAAAGGCGTGGTAACGGGGGCAATGATTCCGGAAATACGCTCTGTCATGGACAATCCTCCGTGTGATGATCGTCGATGCAGGCAAGGTCTGTCTGCTCAGAACTCGGCGAGATCATCGTCCGCCTCCTCCGCCGGCTTCTCGGATACCGGGGAGGCGGGCTGTCGTGGGACTTCTCCCGATAGCCGGAGAAAACCCGAGGTTAAAGGGGATCACAAACCACCGGCAAAGGAGGAGCGAGGTTCCAACCCGGAACCCCCCGCCGATCTCGTCCCGTCGAAGTACATAGAATTTCTACCGGTTTTTCCTTTGCAGTATCGGGGTCTCCTTATCGAAGAGATGGATAACATCAGGGCTGAAGCCGAGCCAGACAGCATCGTTCACTCCGAATTTTTCCGCCGCCGGAACGACCGCCTTGACCTCTTTGTTCGCCTGGTTGCCGAGCCTTATTGTCAAGACCGTCGTATCACCCTGAAATTCGACGATCTTGACCAGCCCGGGGACAGAGGCCTCTCTCCCCTCGACTTGGGAAACCCTCAGATGCTGGGGACGGACCCCGATTGTAATCTCGGCACCCACGTATCTTGGATCTACTTCCCCGGTGAACCGAAAGATCCTGTTTCCCTGATGGTTTGGGATAGAGACGGTCTCCGGGCTCTCAACCCGCCCTTCGATGAAGTTCATTGCCGGTTCTCCAACGAAGTACGCCACGAACCGGTTCGCGGGCCGACTCCATATCTCCTCCACCGTTCCGATCTGTTGCAATTCAGCCTGCCTCAAAATCGCGAGGCGGTCACAAAGGGAGGTCGCCTCCGCCTGGTCGTGGGTAACATAGATCGTGGTGAGACCGAGTTCATCATGAAGCCTCCGGATTCGGGCTCTCAATTCGGCCCGCACGCGCTGGTCCATGTGCGAGATAGGCTCGTCGAGAAGGGTCACATTGGGCTTTCGCACAAAAGCACGAGCAAGAGAGACTCTTTGCTGGTGGCCGCCTGCCAGGGATGACGGGTACTTGTTCAGCACCGAGGTCAGGTCAAGAAGCTGAGCAATCGATTTGACCTTCTCGTCCACCATGCTCTTTTTCATTCCCCTGGCCTTCAGAGGAAAGGCGATATTTTCGTAGACGGTCATCCGCTGGTATAAGGCATAAGACTCGAAAGCGAGAGCGATGTTCCTTTCTGCCGGCCCGAGGTTGTTCACAACTCTTCCGTCAAAAAGGATCTCTCCCCGGGTAACTTCCTCCAGCCCCGCCAGCATGCGTAAGGTGGAACTCTTGCCGCCCCCTGAGGGACCCAAGATGGCCAGAAACTCCTTGTCGTGGCAGACAAGCGTCAGATCCTTCACTGCTATGACGTTGCCCCGGGGGTAGATCTTCCAAACATGATTCAGATCGACTCTGCTCACTCTCCAGGACTCCTATGCTTTGGAAATTTCTACTGTCTTGCGGTAAAAGAAGATGTGGTTCTGATCAAAATCGAGCCAGACCGGCTCTGATATGTGATAGTCGGACAGGCGTTTCTCTCCCCTGGCTCTGACATAGAGAAAAGTATCTTCCAACTCGAAGGTGACCATGCTGCTCTCCGCCTCGTGGAGAAGTGCGTAGACGGGCAACCGAAAAGAGTCGTCCGAAATCCTCTCCTTGCCGAGTCGGATATGCTCACACCTGATGCCGAGCCGGACTACGGCCTTGCCGTTTTCCTGCCTGGCCACTCCGACTGCCGAGTCCACGAGATCATCTCGAATCCGGATAGCGAGATCGTCTCCGACTTTGAAGATGGTCTTGCCGTTTTGAGTCACGATTTGGCCGTCGAGCAGGTTCATCGGGGGCTCTCCGATCAATCTCCCGACGAAATCCGTGGCGGGGGTATTGTAGACCTCTTCGGGGGTGCCTTCGTGCTCTATGGTCCCCTTTCTCAAGACCGCCATACGATCGGACAAGGCGAGAGCCTCCCGGTAGTCATGGGTAACGTAAATAACGGTGCTCCGGTACTTTGAGGCAAACTCCTTGAGGAGAGTCTGGGTAGAGAACTTCAGCCTGGCATCGAGGTGGGCGATGGGTTCGTCGAGAAGGTAGACCTCAGGTCTTCTGACAAGCGCCCTGGCCAGGGAGACGCGCTGCCTCTGGCCCCCGCTCAGGTGCTGCGGCAGCCTCTCGAGAAGCTCCCCGATTCCGAGGAAGCTGGCTATCTCGTCAACCCTTCTTCGTTCTTCTTGGGGGGACAGCTTCAGCGCCCAACGGGGAGCCCGCAAGGGGAAGGCGATGTTGTCGTATACGCTGAGATGGGGGTAGAGGTTGTATGCCTCAAAAGCCATGGATACGTTTCTTTCCTGGGGGGGAAGGTTGTTCACGGCCCGGCCGTTGAAATATATGGTACCCGAGGTGGCTTCCTCAATACCTGCGATCATCTTGAGAATCGTACTCTTTCCTGCGCCCGTGGGGCCGACGATGGAGAAGAATTCTCCTTCCCTGCAGGTGAGGGTCACCCCTTTCACGGCCGACTTGCGGCCGTATGATTTCGTTACCCTCTCGAGTGTCACTTCTGCCATGGCTACTCCTCCTCTTCTTCCTCCTCTTCCTCTGGTCGAGGACCATATTTGAACAGCACCATGGCAATAAACGTGGCGATGATAGCCCCCACCAATTGGGGCACAAATCTCTCCACAAACCTGAGCCAGAGCAGGTTGAAACCGATCCAGGCCATAACCGCCCAGAAGAGCCAATTTCCCATCGTCATTCGCGGCAGCATATCTCACGCACCTCAAGACCGATTGTTTTGCCAACCAAACCCGTAATACCGTCTTGCCCGGCGGGGCAGCACCGGAAAACTCGACCCCTCTAGCCTTTCACCGCTCCGAAGGTCAATCCCCTGATGACATAGCGCTGCATAAACCAGGCGGCAATCAACGTCGGAAGTATCGCTACAGCAGCGCCGGCTGCCATCGGTCCGTATTGGACCTCGATGGAGCCCCAGAAGGAAGATATCAACACGGTGACTGTCCTGGCAGTGAGCCTGGTGAAGAGGAAGGCATAGAAGAACTCGTTCCATGACCATATCAGGCAGAACACAGTCGTCACTGCCAGCCCCGGCAGGATCAAAGGAAACACGACTTTCCGGAAGACCTCCATCCGCCCGTAGCCGTCCACCATGGCGGCCTGTTCCAGTTCTTCGGGGACATCCCTGAAGAATCCATACAACAGGAAAGTGGCAAATGACGTGTTGAAGTATATGTAGAGCAGAATTATACCTGCATGTGTATCGAGCAACCCAAAGGTGCGAAACATGATAAAGAAGGGAATAGCAGCCACTACACCCGGGAACATCCTGGTTGAGATTGTGATAAAGAGCAGATGCCCGCCCCCGGTATTCCAGCGGGCAAAGCTGTAGGCTGCAGGCAATGAAACGAGCATGACGAATATTGTGCTTACCACGCTGACGATCGCGGTGTTGCCAAGATTGAACCAGAATGGATAGTCTGTAAACATGCGTTTGAAATTATCGAGAGTAGGAGTGAAAACAACGAGTTTTTTCAACTCTGTCGTAAATATGTCTCCGGAAGACTTGAACGCAGTAATATAGATCCATAGCAATGGGCCTATGACCGTAAGCAAGACAATCACGGTTACAAACCAGAACAAGGCTTTCTTGAGCATTTCCGGTTTCCCTCAATTTGTAATCTGCGTGATGAATACTCCACGTTGTATAACGAATAGCTGTATCTTTACCTTATCACCCCAAGTGCTTTCATGAGCTCGCGGTACATGACCGCACATACCGCGATGGTGAGAAAGAGCGAGAATATGGCCATTGAGGATCCATAGCCGATGTCGAAGTAGACAAAGGCAGTCCTGTAGACACGCCAGTCCAACAGCTCTGTTCTCACCCCCCCGCGGGTCGTTCCGTAGAGGGGGTCGAACAACCTTATCAACCACATCGCCCTCAGTACGACGATGATCATGATGAGGGGACTCAACATGGGCAGCGTGAGCCTCCGGAAGGTATACCAATTCGATGCACCGTCCACCCTTGCAGCCTCGAAAACGTCTCTCGGCAGGCTTCTTAGACCGGCGATCAACACGAATACGGAGAAGGGGAACCACTGCCAGATGGTTATGAAGCAGATGGTGTAGAGGGCAAGGTTAGGCGACCACCAGTACACCTTACCGAGTCCTATGGCGGTCAAGATCTGGTTCACCGCACCGAAGTCATATTCCAGCATGAAATTCCACAACAGGGACAGGACCAGAGGGGCTACGAGCAAGGGCAGGAGGGCGAGCCCTCGCACCACGTTCTGGCCTCTGAATTCCCGGTTCCACAAGAGGGCCAACCCCAAACCGATGAGCAATTCGGCAACTATGCAGATCGCAAGGACCTCGAACGTCCGGGCAAGAGCCTCCATGAATGCCGTATCGTTGAGGAGCTCCCTGTAGTTGTGCAGGCCGACAAAGATGGCTTTTCCTTGCATCCCCCACTGGCAGAAGGAGTAGTAGAGGCAGTAGAACAGGGGGTACAGCATGAAAACCAGGAGTAACGCAAAAAGAGGAATCAAGAGGGTCCACTTGAAGTATTTCTCGCTCGTCAGGATCTCCCAGATCGACGGTTTTCTCACGGCCGTATCCGGCCCCATCTCGGCCACGGGTTCGTATGTACTTTCAGGCGCCATTTCCGTGTTTACCTTTCTCCTTGCCTCGGGCCAAGCCCGGCTTTCTCCCCGGTCTTTCCGGCTGCGACCCTGGTCTTTCGAGCCAGGAACCTACCCCTCCCGGCGATCCGGAGAATGCACTTCTCCGCCCCTGTGCCGCAAGGAGGGACCATCTCTTGGTCTTTCAGCCGGGCATGTGGGTTTCGTGAAGATCTATCCCTCCGCGTTCCGGTGGAGCATCCAAGGGGAGAACCTCCCCTTGGATGCTCCTGTTTGTCCCCCTTTACTTCTCCTCACGGATCGGTATCGTGTCGAACTTGGATGTCAGCTCGAGGGTTCTCGCCTCAGCCTCGGCCACAGCCTGGTCGATGGTGGCCTCTCCTGACATGGGGGTGTGAAAGACGTGCATCTGCATCTCGTAGACCTTGCCTCCGGCCTTGGTATTGAAATACCAGTAGTTCGGCACGTACTTGGCCTGCTTGGGCCAGATGTCGAGCAGATAGTCACAGAGTATCCCGAAGGGGTAGCGGTTCTCGGAGGTGTGCCACATGGGGTCGCGCAGAACATCCATCCGGGTGCTCAACTGGCCTCCTTCCTTCATGACCGCTTTCTGACACTCAAAGGAGGCGAGGTATCGAACCAGCCAGTAGGCGGCTTCAGGATTCTTGCTGGCCTTGGCAACCCCTACGGACCAGGCTCCCGTGTAAGGCTGGCTGCCAACGGTGGGATATATTCCCAATCGGCCGTCAGCGACGTGCTTGCTGAGGATGTCCGCGGTCCAGGCAAAGCAGTTTGAGAATTGGTGGGGCTGAATGATCGCCCGCCCTTCTCCCTGCTGGGCGACAACGAAGTCGAAGTTGGCGGTGAGGCAGCCCGGAGAGGCCCATTTGAGTTCATTCTTGTACTCCCTCAGGGTCTCCTTGAGAGCTTGCTTGTTCGCCTTGGTTATCACGAATTCTTTCAGCTTGCCGGTCGAATCCCTGACCACTGTTACGTAGTCCGATCCCTTCCCCCAGATGCGACAGCTTATCTCGTCGTTTATCTGGTACGCCCCAGCCATCATAGCCAGGCCATAGAGATCGTGGTCGAGGGGTTTACCCTTCAGCGGTTCACCTTTCTTTCTGGTGAAGAACTCTCCCTGGTCGTAGAGCTCCTTGTCGGTGGTGGCAGGTTTCAAGTCGTAGCCGTATTTGGCCTTGAAGTTGGCCCGCTCCGTCGGATCGTCAAAGACGTCTTGGCGGATAAACATGCCCATGTGATAGGTGTAGAAGGGGAGCACCATCTGATCGCCGTAGGCCTGCCCGCAGATCAGGATCGAGGGTGAATGGTTCTCTGCATCCTTGCGAAACCCCTCAATGCCCGCTGGATCCCACTTAGAAGCCAGGTCGTAGAGCTTGTAGAGATAGGGCGACCATTCTGTAGTCCATGAGGTTTCGACGTAGACAACGTCGTAGTAACCGGTCCCCGCCATGAGCTCCACGTTCTCCTTGGAGTAAACAACGGGAGAGGCGACCCGCTCCACATTGACTTTGACGCCGGTCTTCTTAGTGAACTCGGCGATATAGGGCATTATCTTGTCCCAGACTTTGCCGGTTTCGACTACTGTGTTGAGGGTCCTCTTGTTCTTTATCTTCGGAATGTCCTGGAGGCCGAACCGTGCCTCCTGAGCCTTGGTGCCGACCGCGGCCAGGCAAAGAATGAAAAGAGTGCAACTCAGGAGTGCAATCATTCTCTTCATCTCTATTCTCCTTTCCTTGAGAGTTTTCGGATCCCGAGGTGAACGCCCAGCCCCTTCTGGAAAGAGGCTCATCTCGACTGCCCGGGACCGCCTCAGATTGCCCGAGAAGGTCCCGAAGGGATCCGATTTCCTTCTGTGAGAATAGGAGTTTTCCTGTTTCGGTCTCTATCCCACCTCCCTTCCGGAAGACTGCAGAACCGTTTCCCATCACCTCCTCTCTGTGTCCCATGTTTCCGGCGGAACAAGATACCACACCCCGGCACCGATTTAGTCGGGAGTTCATCGGTAGAGTGTGGAGGTAAAGATATACTTGTCTCCCCTGATCCAATTCACATAGTAAGAGACCGGCAGATTGTCCCGGTCGAACATGGTCCGCTCCATGAGAAGAAGGGGATCCCCCTTTTCGATACCGAGCAGGGAGGCCTCGTAAGAGGTCGCCCTTACGGCCTGAATATTCTGGACAGCATACTCCACGTAAAGGCGGTACCTCTTTTCCACCAGTTCCGAAAGGGAGCCGTGACCGAGCTCCTCTTCCAGCAGATGGGGACAGAGTCTCTCGGGTATGTATGCGCAATTGACAGCCAGGGGCATTCCGTTGGCAAAACGGAGCCGCGTGATCTTGAAAACCTCCTCGTCTTCGTCCACCCGGAGCTTCTCCATGACCTGTTTACTTGGAGTTACGATCTTCTTTTCGATGACCCGAGAGCCAGGGACCATCCCCTTTTTCTGGATGTCCTCAAAGAAGCTGACCAGTCTCGTTGCCTTCCTTTCTATCTTCTTCTCGGCCACGAAGGTTCCAAACCCCTGCCGCCTTTCCAGCAGACCGTCCCTCACCAGTTTTGCAAGGGCCTGTCTCACGGTCATTTTGCTTACGCCGAAGATCTGGCCCAACTGTTCTTCCGAAGGGATTTGGTCGTTCGGTTTGAGGTGGTCTTTCTCGACTATCTCCAGTATGGCCTCGGCTATCTGGTAGTAAAGGGGGATAGGGCTGCTTCTGTCTATCTGGGTAGGAATCCTCAGAAAAGAAGAGTCGGTCTTTTTCATGAGAAAAGAGGCCAATTTTGGGAATGCTGTGATAGTATAGCCGGATATACGTATATACCGGCCTTTTTCACCTGTCAAGAAAAAAGATGATGGGTTTACATGATCTCCTGGCACGCTCTGATCACATCTTCCGGCTTCGGCATGAAAGCACGTTCAAGCACGGGGCTGAAGGGTACCGGAGTGTCCGGGGCGGTCACCCGTTTGACAGGGCCATCAAGGTAATCAAAAGCCTTATCGGCGATAAGTGCCGACACTTCGGCACCGAATCCTGAAGTCCTGCAGGCCTCGTGGAGTATCACGGCCTTTCCCGTCTTTTCAACAGAGCCGACAACGGTCTCTTCGTCCAGGGGCTTGAGGGTCCTCACGTCGATCACTTCGGCCTCGATTCCCTCGCCGGCCAGACGCTCTGCGGCCTCAAGGGCCACATGGACCATGTACGACCAGGTTATGATGGTGACGTTCTTCCCCTCTCTCTTGATCTCTGCCTCTCCCAGGGGGAGGGTGTAGTCGTCATCCGGCACGGGCCCCCTGAAATCGGTGAGGAACTTGTGCTCAATGAAGATCACGGGGTTGTCGTCACGGATCGAACTCTTTAGAAGCCCCTTGGCATCATAGGGTGTGGACGGCATAACGACCTTCAGGCCAGGGATATGGGTAAAAAAGGCTTCCAGACTCTGGGAGTGGTGAGCCGCCGCGGAGAACCCGGCCCCCCCTTGGGTTCTGATGACCAGCGGAAGTTTCATTTTGCCACCAAACATATAGCGGAGTTTGGATGTCTGATTCAGGATCTGTTCCAGGCAGAGTCCCATGAAGTCCACGTACATGATCTCAACACAGGGTCTGAGTCCGGTTGCCGCTGCACCGGCCGCGAGCCCGACGATTGCTCCCTCGGATATGGGGGTATCCTTGACTCTTTTTTCGCCGAATTCCTGGAAAAGGCCCTTTGTCACTCCCAAGTTACCCCCGTAAAGGCCCACATCTTCTCCGGCGATAAAGACGCTTTCGTCCCGTTTCAGCTCTTCCCTCAATGCCTCATTCAAGGCCTGCACATAGGTTATTTCTCTCATGACGGACACCTCTCTTTACTGCTGGACGGCTAGGCGTATACGTCTTCCAGGGCTTCCTCGGGTGCAGGGAGGGGGCTCTCTTCGGCGAAACGGATGGCCTCGCTGATTTCGCCCTCCACCTCCCTGTCGATGGTCTCCAGATCGTTTTCGGAAGAGATCTTGGACCGGAGCAGGAATTCTCTGAACCTCCTTATGGGGTCGCGCTCGGTGATCCACTTCCTGACCTCCTCCTTGTCCCGGTAAACGTCGGGGTCTCCCTGGAAATGACCCTTGTGGCGATAGGTCTTGCATTCCATCAGGGTAGGACCATCTCCCCTTCTGGCACGGCTGATGGCTTCCATCGCTGTCTCATAGACCTTGATCACATCGTTTCCGTCAATGGTCACACCGGGGATGCCGTATGCCTGAGCGCGGACCGACACATCGACGATCTTCTGATGGTGCTTCTGGGGAACCGACATCCCGTACTGGTTGTTTTCGCAGACAAAGATGACCGGTAGATTCCAAAGCGCCGCCAGGTTGACCCCTTCATGAAAGGTCGCGTTGTTGGTGGCACCATCGCCGAAGAAGCAGGCGACCACCTGGTCTGTTCCCCGGTACCTCGCTGAGAAAGCCGCACCGTTGGCCAACGTGAGCCCTCCCCCCACGATGCCGTTGGCCCCGAGGATCCCCTTTTCCACTGCGGCGATATGCATCGACCCACCCTTGCCCTTGCAGTAGCCTGTTCGCTTGCCGTAGATCTCGGCGAACATCTCCCCGAGGCGACCCCCCTTGGCCACACAGTGGCCATGGCCGCGATGGGTGCTCGTAATGTAGTCATCCTCTCTCAGGGCCGCGCAGACGCCTGTGGCGATGGCTTCCTCCCCGATGTAAAGATGAACGAAGCCTGGAATCTTCCCCTCTGCAAAGAGGCGTTCCACGTTGCTCTCAAACCCCCTTATCCTCACCATGGTGCGATACATGTCAAGATACTTGTCTCTCTCGATTTGAGCGGTCATCCTACAACCTCCTTGTCAGCCGTCACCGAAAAACACGAGTTGCGTATCGTTCCAAGACCCAGCCCCCTCGCTCTCTATCCCTCCTCATGGCTGCCACAGGACTGTCGCACGATGAGCCGTGGTTCCAGAATGATCCTGTGGTGATAATCGTTCCCCCTGTTCTCGATGGAATCAATCAGTATCCGGACTGCGAGGTTTCCCATCTCATACTTGCGCTGGCTCACCGTGGTGAGTCTGATCCTCCGGGCATACTCGGTATCATCGAAACCCACAAGCACCAGATCCTCCGGTATCCTGATCCCGAGTTCATCGGCAGCATCCATCACTCCAAGGGCGATGTAGTCGTTTCCGCCGAAAATCGCCTCCGGCCGGTCGCCGCTGGTCAGGAGGGTTTTGGCAGCCCTGTAGCCGTCCTGTCTCCGGAAGGGCACATGAAAAACGAAACGATCCGTGAGAGGGATGTCCATCTCGTGCAAGGCCTGCTCGTACCCCCTCAAGCGGTCCATACCGGTGGAGAAAACGGAAGGGCCCGTGATAATGGCGATCTTCCTGTACCCGTGGCCGATCAGGTGCCGCGTCAATTGATAGGCGCCCAGCTGGTTGTCGAGGACGACGTAATCACCCTTCTCGCTTCTCAACTTGCGGTTGACCATCACTACTGGCAGGCGCTCTTCGATCAACTTCTCCACTACCGGATCGCTCAGCCTGACAGAAGCGAAGATGAGCCCATCCACTCCTATACCCTTCATGACCTCGGTATATCGCCGGCTCCTTTCCTGTATCTCGTCGGTGCTGCAGAAGATCACATGATAACCACACTCAAGGGCCCGATCCTCGATGCCTCGAGCCAGCTCCGCATAGAAGGGGTTGCCTATGTCAGAGACCAAGAGGCCGATAAGGTTGGATCGCTTTCGGGCGAATCGCTGCGCCAGGGGATCCGGGTGATATCCCGATTCCTCGACTATCTGGAGGACCCTCTTGCTTGTGTCGGGATGCACACGGGGGTCCTTGTTCAGGACCCTCGAGACCGTGGTATGGGAGACCCCTGCCATTCTGGCAATATCGCGGATCGTGAGTTTCGATTTTCCCGCACCGATCATCTCGTCGACCTCTCCTATGTGACCGGTAACCCTGGCTACGTTTTTAATGAATAACAGTATCCCTGTCAAGTCCTTTTTGCTCCCGCTTTTTTTCCCCTCAAAAGGAGATCCGAAGAGGCAGCTGAATATCCGGCACGTTTTCGGGGTTTCTGGGATCTCGGATCCCGTGGAAGGACCGGCTCTTCAGGCCGTGGGTCCTTGCCATGGAGACGAGGCAGCTCAGGCAGTTTTGTTCTTGACAAAAAGGTCCTTTTTTGTTTTGTTACCGGTAAGCTGAAGGAGGGAGGTCGCGACCATTGAGAGCAGCGGTTTGGTATGGGAGGAGGGACGTCCGAATCGAGGATTTTCCCGATACCCCTCCGGCCGAGGGTTATGTCAAGGCCAGGGTCTACTGGTGTGGGATCTGCGGCACCGACCTTCACGAATACGAGGCAGGCCCGATCATGATCCGGATGGATCGGCATCCCCTTACCGGGGTGAAGCCGCCTGTTGTGTTGGGCCATGAATTCTCCGGTGAAGTCGTCGAGTGTGGTCGTGGTGTCGACAGTCTTAAGCCCGGTGACCGCATCGTCACCAATACCCTCTACACCTGCGGTGAGTGTTATTGGTGCAAGAGGGGCCAGTATCCCATTTGTGAGAAGCTGGGAGGCATCGGGCTCGCCTCGCACGGTGCCTTTGCCGAGTACATCAACGTCAAGGCCGAGCAGTGTTACCTGATACCTCCCCAGGTGGAAGATGACGTGGCAGCCCTGGTCGAACCAATGGCAGCGGCTGTCCATGCCATTCGCAGGGGTGGCGTCCTTGAGGGGGACACGGTGGCCGTGGTGGGGGCAGGGCCCATAGGTCTCATGGCACTCCAGTCGGCCAGGGCTGCGGGGGCCAGCCGGCTCTTTGCAATTGAGGTCTCCCCCGTCCGGGGTAAGAAGGCGGAGTCGTACGGGGCTGTCCACTTGAATCCCCTGGAAGAGGATTTCGAGGTAGAGCTTCTCGATCAGACGGGGGGTGTCGGACCAGACGTGGTGATCGAATGTGTGGGGGCACGGGAGACCGGCTCAATGGCAGTGAATCTGGTGAGAAGGGGAGGGCGGGCCGTCATCATGGGGGTCTTCTCGGAGCCCTCCTCATTCCATTTCAATGACCTCGTCTTCACGGAGAAAGAAGTTGTCGGTTCTCTCTGTTACATCGACGAGTTTGATACTGTTCTGCGCCTGTTGGCCGACGGGAGACTGTCCGGCGAGGGGCTCATAACTGGCCGCATAATGCTTGACGACCTCATAGAGAAGGGCTTCGAAGCTCTGCTCCAGCACAAGGAGGCCCACTTGAAGATTCTTGTTAAACCGGGTTGAATGCCCGCAGTGGGTTCAGAAAACGACAAGGAGGGAGAAGATGGATCTGGAACTCAGGGATCGTGTTGCCCTCATAACCGGGGGGAGTTATGGCATCGGAAGAGGATGCGCGGAGGCGCTGGCCAAGGAGGGGGTCCATGTGGCTATATGCGCGCGCAACAAGGAGAAACTGGATGCCGCTACCAGGGAGATCCAGTCGAAGTTCGGCACCAGGGCCCTGGGAGTGGTGGCCGACTGTTCGAGGCTTCCAGACATCGAGAACTTCGTCAAGGAGGCGGCCCGGACGTTGGGAAGGATCGATATTCTCATCAACAACGCAGGTACGGGGAGCGACGAGAAGATCGAAACCACACCGGACGAGAAGTGGCAACACTACTGGGACCTGAACACCATGAGCGCTATCCGGTGTTCCCGTGCTGTTATTCCCCATATGAAGGAGAATGGTTGGGGGCGGATAGTCAACATCTCTTCTATCTATGCCAAGCAGCCGGCGGCTTACTGCCCGGTATACAATGTGACCAAGGCCGCGCTGATGATGTTCTCGAGGTGCCTGGCCGAAGAACTGGTGGATTACAACATACTGGTAAACAACGTGAACCCGGGGCTCACCAGGACGCCCCTGTGGGAGTACTGGGCCGGAGTCTGGGGGAAGCAGCAGGGGATCAGCGCGGATGAGTACATGGAAAACCATGCAAGGCAGCACACACCCATCAAGCGCTTCTGCAGCCCAGAGGAGTTGGCCCAGGTCATCGTCTTTCTCTGCTCGGCGAAAAACACGTATATGACCGGAGCGAGCATCGACGTGAGTGGCGGATGGGTAAAGGCCATCTACTAACAGCCACGCCGTGTAATGGGGGGATCATGAGACTGGAGGGCGAGGTTGCCATCGTCACGGGAGCCGGCCGTGGAATCGGAAGGGGTATTGCCCTGAGGCTTGCTCGAGAAGGGGCCCACGTGGTGGTCTGTGACATCAGCAAGGAGAACTCGGAGAGAGTCTCCCATGAGGCCGGAGAGATCAATCCCAGGGGCCGGGGCTTCCCCGTGGCTGCTGATGTCTCGGTTGAAAGAGACGTAGAGTCGGTTGTGTCAGAGGTGATGGGGCGGCTCGCAAGGATCGACATCCTGGTCAATAATGCAGGGATCCTTGCCATAACCCCGGTTGTTGAGATCAGCGAAGGGGAGTGGGACCGGGTCTTGGCGGTCAACCTGAAGGGTCCTTTTCTTTTCAGCAAGCACGTGGCCCGGGAGATGATCAAGAGGGAGAAGGGGAAAATCATCAATATCGCTTCCAACGCAGGCAAGCGGGGTGACCGGTTTCTCGCCCACTACTGCGCCTCTAAATTCGGGGTTATCGGGCTGACCCAGGTGTTGGCAAAGGAGTTGGGTCCTCATCATATCCATGTCAACGCCGTGTGCCCGGGATTTATCGAGACAGACATGTTCAGCCTTTTGGATCAGGGGTTTGGCAAGTACCTGGGGAGATCCCCGGAGGAGAATCGCCGGAAATTCGTGGCTTCGGTGCCTCTGGGAAGGATGGGAAAGCCGGAGGACGTCGCCTCCCTTGTCGCTTTCCTGGCTTCAAGGGAAGCAGACTACATACACGGGCAGGCGATCAACATCTGCGGGGGTGTAACACCCTATTGAGTGCCTGTCGCATAGGCCCGGCTCCGGAGAGCTTCCGCGAGGGGGAGAGCTCTCCGGGCTTTGATTTTTGACTCAAAGATCGACGGCTGGGAGTGGATTCGATGGCTGCTAATGTGATCATGCCGAAACTCGGAATGGCGATGAAGGAGGGGAAGGTTGTCAAATGGCATTGCAGGGAAGGAGACCGGGTTGAGGAGGGGGATGTTATTGCTGAGATAGAGACCGAGAAGATCACCTATCAGATCGAGGCGCCCCTCTCCGGGATCCTTGCCAGGATTCTGGTAGGGGAGGGGAGGGTTGCTGGTGTGGGGCGGGTCATAGGGGTTGTGGTGGAGGAGGGGGAGGTTTTTGACGCATCAGCGGTTTCGGCCGCAGATTCCGGGGTCCCTGTAGGTGACAGGGCGGTTGGGGCCCCTTCCGAGACTCGTGCTGAGGCTTCCTCAGGACCCTCGAAGGGTCCGCGGATCAAAATCACCCCCATTGCCAGAAAGATTGCCAGGGAGAAGGGTATTGACGTCTCCCGGATAAAAGGGACCGGCCCTGACGGCCGAATCACCCGGGACGATGTGCTGGCTGTTGTGGAAGGGGCCAAAGGGAGGGAGCTCGCTGAGGAGTGGCCTTCCGGGGAGGCCGCCATCAGGTTGGGGGCTGCCGTTCCCCTGACTCGGATGCGGGAGATCATCGGGCAGCGGCTTACGGCGAGCTCCAGGGATGTCCCCCACGTTCACTTCTCGTGCGAGGTGGAAGGCACCGGGATGATCGGATTTCGGGAGAGGTTCTCCGGGGCGATAGAATCGACCACCGGTGTGAGGCTCTCCCTTAATGACATCATCCTGAAGGCCGTTGCGACCACCATAGAGAAGTTCCCCCTGTTCAACGCGAGCCTCGAGGGCAAGACCATCAAGATTCATGAAGAGGTGAATATCGGTCTGGCCGTGGCCCTCGAGGAGGGGTTGATCGTTCCGGTTATCCGAAGGGTGAACGAACTGACCCTGGGCCAAATCGCCGGGGCGAGAAAAGATATCCTCGACAGGGCTCGCACCAAGAAGCTCACTCTGGATGATGTCTCGGGTGGTACCTTTACCGTCTCAAACCTCGGCCAGTTCAATGTCGACTCTTTCACCTCGATCATCAACCCTCCTGAAACCGCGATCCTCTCTGTGGCAAGAATGAAGGAGAGACCGGTGGTGGTCGGAGGAGAACTCGCAGTCCGCCCAACGGTCAACCTGGGATTGTCCGTGGATCACCGGATCGTAGACGGGGCGATGGCTGCGGCCTTTCTCCAGGAGCTCTCCGGGCTTCTTGAAGATCCGTACCTGATGTGCACGGTGTGAGACGGAGGTCTTCCTGCGGAGCATTTACGGGGGACCAAGCCGAGGGAGGTGTGTGGAACAGAGCATGGAAAACAAGGAGAGGATAACTTGCGATCTCACCATCATCGGGGGAGGACCGGGGGGGTATGCAGCTGCTCTCGAGGCGGTGAGCAGAGGTTTTACCGTCACCCTGGTTGAAAGAGAAAGGATAGGCGGAACGTGCCTGGTCAGAGGGTGTGTGCCGACCCAGTGTCTTCTGCACGACTTGAACCAATACCGGCTGCTTGGCGACTGCGAGTACATAGAGAAAGACGGAACCCCGGTGAGGCTCAGTTTCGAGAAGGTGATGGACCGGAAGAACCGGGTTGTGGATCTCCTGGTGAGTGGAACAGAGAAGACCCTTGAGGCTCGGGGTGTGACCATCGCCAGAGGCGGGGCGGCTTTCCTCGACCCTCGAACCGTATCGGTCAACCCCTCCGGGCAGGTCATCCACTCCAGGTATGTGGTAATTGCAACCGGGTCGCGCTGCAAGTCGACCCCTCCCCTTGTCTTCGACCATGAGTACATATGGGATACTACGGATGCCCTGAACATGGAGTCGGTTCCGGGGAGCATTGCCATCGTGGGTGGAGGTGTGCGGGCAATGACCTTTGCCGAGATTTTTCATTATCTCGGCTCAAAGGTCCACCTCGTTGTCCATGACGCCCGTATCCTTCCAGACATGGATAGGGGGATCACTTCGAGGTATAGAAAAGTCCTCAGGGAGAAGAAGATAGATCTTCTCACCGGCACAAGGGTGGCCCGGGTCGAAACCGGGACCAAGGGCGGACCTGTTGAGCTGACCCTGGAGGGCAGAAAGGGTACCAGGTCCCTCAAGGTGGACAGGGTCCTGGTCCCGGGAGATCGAGAGGCGGAGGTGGAGGGCCTCAACCTGGGCAGGATAGGCCTGTCCCTGAGGGAGGGGCTCGTCCCGGTGGACGGTGATCTGATGACCCGGGTACCGGGTGTCTACGCGATCGGGGACGCAGTGGGCGGGAGATACACGGCCCACAAGGCCGTGACAGAAGGGAGGGTCTTGGCCCGGCGGCTGGGCGGTGAAAATCCGCGGATCGAGTACGAGCTGGTTCCCATATGCCTCTATACGAGCCCGGAACTCGCCTCGATCGGACTCACCCAAGAAGAAGCTGAGAAGAGGGAGGAGGAGATCGGGATCGGCTATTTCCCCTTTGCGGCTGGTTCACGGCCGGCCATCTTCGGCGAGTCGGAGGGAATCGTAAAGATCGTGTTTGAGAAGAGGTATGGCGAGGTCCTGGGAGTCCACATCATCGGATACCGGGCCACGGAACTCATCGCCTTGGCCTCTATGGCCATGAAGAACGAGCTCAGCCTCAACGAGATAAGGGAGGTGATATATCCCCATCCATCCTTTGCCGAAGCCCTTGCCGAGGCCGTAAACGACGGGCTCGACACGATGGACCAGAAGGCGTCACCTTGAGGAGTCTTGCTGCGAGTACGATTCGATCGAAAAAAGACCCGAAGGGGTATGATATTCTTTTCACGGCTGGGTTGGACGGGATGCGGTGTGCGTGGTGAAACAGTTGATCAGAAGAGGAGGGGAAAACCATTGTTACATCCAGAGTTCAGGGACAAAGCCAATCTGGTTATCGACAATCCCGAGCTTTTCAAGAAGGAGGCTATGGAGCGGGCCTACTTCTATGAGAAGACCTACGCGGGCTGTACTCAATGTGTGCTTATGACCTTTTTTGAACTTTTTGGAGTCCAGGACTCGCTCTTTATGTCGGCCACGGCCGGTTTGCCGGGTTTCCTCCATAGCTCCCAGGGCTCATGCGGGGCCCTGATCGCGGGAGGGCTGGTCCTGGGCATGGTCTTTGGCGGACGCAGGGATTTGAGAACGGGTTGGGAAGATCTGATGCGCGTCGCTCCTCCTGCTCAGAGGCTGGTGGAGTTGTGGCTGGCTGATCGCAGGCCTCCCCTTGCGGGCAGCACCCGATGCAGCGACATCAGCGGGGTCGACTTCAGAGACATGAAGGCAAACAAAGCCTTCCATGACACCGGTGAGTATCTGAAGTGTGTCGATGTCACCGCCTATGCGGCGGAGATGACCGCACAGGTGATCATAGAGTTCATGGAAAAGGAGTAGAAAAGGCACCGTCCAAACCCAGTTCGTCCAACTTCTCTGGTGTTGGAACTCCCTCTTCGCTCCATCCCCGGTAGGCGTAGTAGTCGGCGAGGAGTTGCCCCATGTGGGGGAGCTGATTGGTCAATCCCTCGCCTGTCCTCTTCAGGGTCAAGAATCTCGGCGGCAGGAAGTCGTCTTTCCGGCTGACTCCCAGGCGAGTATTGTAGAGCCTCTTCAGGTTGAATACCCGGTCCCCGGTCTTCATGAACCCCGGTATGTCCACTTCCCAGCCTGTGACCAGGTTGAGCCACCTTACCATATCCGTGACATCGACCGCCTTTCCCACCTGGGTAAACCGGCAGATGACCAGGGTATCCATCATGCACATAAGGTTCTGGAGCTTTGCGGTGAACTCTGCCTTTCCCTCGATCTGGTAAGGGTCCTGGGCCTCTGGAATCCCGATCTCGGGCATGTTGAGGCTGAGCTCATAGGGATGGCTCCAACTGGCATTGTGGCAGGCGCCTCTTGCTGCCGTCCCATAGGAGAGGGCCTGGCTGAAAAACCTCCTGGGATCATGGGCAGAAGGCTCGAGCCCCTTCACATGAACCGCAAATTCCACCGCGTTGCTGCCCAAGGCCTCGGCCATTCTCCTCGATCCCTCTCCCATGAGTTCTCCGATCCCTTCCCTCTTTCCCATCTTGTGTACCATCTCCACCAGGGCCTGCCCGCTTCCCCAGACCAGGTCCACGCCGTCGGTATCCCGGCGGGTCAGAATCCCCCTTTCATAGGCCTCCATGGCAAAGGCGATAATGGATCCCGTGGAGATAGTATCAAGCCCATAGCGGTTGCAGAGCTCGTTTGCCTTGCATATGGCGGCCAGATCATCCACCATGCACTCGCCGCCGAGAGTGCCCAGGGTCTCGTACTCCGGGCCCTCGCACTCCAGGGGTGCATACGGTCCCTCTGAGATCCGAATGTGGCGGCCACAGGCGATTGGACATCGAAAACAGGCCCTCCTTCCAACAAGAATCGTGTCGTGCATGGCCACCCCGGAGATCCTGCTCGCTCCGGCCCAGCGCCCCTGCTTCCAGTTCTTGATCGGGAAATTTCCTATCTTTTCGTAGTTCTCGATCCCCCCCGAAGTTCCGTATTTTCCAAAGGTTTCCGTCGCCTTCCGGACACGGGGCAGGGCTGCTTTGACATCCTCTTGCAGAAGTTCGGGTCTTGCCAGAGGAAGCCCTTTCGTTCCATAGGCTACGAGAGCCTTGAGGTTCTTGGAGCCCATCACCGCTCCCAGGCCGGTACGAGCCGCAGATCTCACTATGTGGCCGATATGGGGGATACCGGCCACCCTCGCGAGCCTCTCCCCGGCAGGGCCGATCACCGCGACGGTGGCCTTCTCCGAGGTTTGGGACTTGAGGAGAGCCGCCGATTCGTAGGAGTCCTTTCCCCATACGTGCCGTGCATCACGGAACTCTACTCCCCCGTCATGGATCCAGAGGTAGACCGGGTCTTCGGACTTCCCGGTGATGACGATTCCATCAAACCCGGTCTTCTTGAAACGAACAGCCCAGGATCCACCCACATTCGCCTCTCCCAGGAGTCCTGTGAGCGGAGAGCGGGCCATCATGTGGTGCCTGCTGGAACCGGGAACAGGTGTCCCCGTATAGGGGCCGCAGACTGCCATGAGGAGGTTCTCAGGGCCGAGTGGGTCGGTATCTGGAGATGTCTCGCGGTAGAGGATCTCTGCCTCGATCCCGGCGCCTCCGACGTATCTCTCGACCAGTCCTGCGTCCAGATCCTCGATCTCGACTCTTCGACGGGTAAGGTCCACTCTCAGCAATCTTCCATGATAGCCAAACATCGCCATTCCTCCCCTTTTCATCCCCCTGTTACCGGTAGGAGGATATCAATGCAATCCTTGTCATCGACCATGTCGGCGAGCCTCAGGGGTACCCCATTGCGTACCAGCATGAGATGGGCTGAAAGGCGCGCGTCGTCTTCCGCCTCGAGAAACCTCGCAAAGCCGGGATATCTGGAGGCGAGTATCTGGAGCGTCTCCCGGGCCGAGATCGGCTTTTCTAGCCTGATTCTTACCTCCCTTCCCGCCTGCTGTTCAAAGGGACCGAAAAACCTGATCACCATCACAGGACCTTCCCATAGACCGTCTCTACATCTATTCCATATTCGGGTCAAGCATTCAAGTCTCAAAATATGGAACTTGCGAACACACATGGTACCGCTTCAGTGAGGATTGAGGTGACAGGGAGTTGGTTATGAGCAGATAGAACCGCGGATGAGAGAAGCGTCGCGCCCACCCACAAGAGCGTTGAACTGGCTTATCGGCCTGTAATTCTTCCCCTTACGACGTCTACCAGGATGGCAATGAACACAAGCAGTCCTTGGACGAACTCATAGGAATAACCGCTGACTCCACCCGCCCTGACGATAATGACTATGAGTTGAACCAGGTAGGCTCCGGCAACCACGTTGATAAGGTTGCCCCTTCCTCCGGTCAGGCTGACCCCTGCAATCACCGGAGCCGCGATGGCGGGCATAAGCCACTCTACCGCAAACCTGGCCGAGACGAAACCCATTCTGGCTGAGAGAACATACCCGGCCAATGCCGAAAAAAATCCGGAGACGATGAACGCGATGATCCTGATTCTATCGACGGGAATTCCCATCGCGCTGCACGCCTCACTGTTCCCCCCAACCAGGTAGAGTCTTCTACCGGTCACCGTGCGCCTGGCAAAGATTATTGCAGCGATGACGACTATGACAAAGAAGAAGAGAAGCAATTGGATCGGGCCTATGAAGACCCTCCCCAACTCCATCCATGCATCTGGAAGCCCGGCCTTGGCCATGCCCTTTGTGGCGACCAGGACGATCCCTGCAAGCATCCACCACATCGCAACTGTCTGAACCAGTGAGGGAATCCTGAGTTTTGTGATCAGCAATCCGTTGAAAAGGCCGACTCCAACACCGACCAGGAGTGTAAACAGGATGGCGAGAGGGACGGGAAGGCCTGTTTCCATAGCCAGTATTCCCGCCATGGGTGCAAACGACGCCACTGCGACTATGGAGAGATCAATCTCCCCGACAATCATGACAAACGCCATGCCGATGGAAAGAAAACCTACGGTTGTTCCTTGGACCAACACACTCAGGAAGGTCAGGTGAGTGAACAGGGTTGGAACAAAAAGACCCGTAACAACGTAGATCCCTACGAACAGGAACCAGGTGTAGTACTCCATCAAGCCAGCCGACGCACTCTGTAACAGGTACTTTGCCGATTTCAAGAGCCTTCTCCCCCTGCGAGTATTGTGTCGCCCCGACCCTGTCACACCTCTGTATTGCTACAGACGCATCTCGCAGTGTGTTTGATCTCCCTCGGTCAAGGGCGAATTTAGTCGACCAGAGGCGGTTCTTGGCAAGGCCCACACCGTACGATGCTAATCCCCAAACAGCCCCGCTTCATGGAAGCATGTAATCCACGATTTCATCGACGCTGATGCTGCCGGTGTGGCCGAAGAACATTTTCTCTCCGCCTCTCAGGACCATTATGTAATGGCTCAAATTCTTGATCAGCTCCAAATCGTGAGAAACTATGATCATGGTGATGCCGATCTTCTTGTTGACTTCTCTGAGGAAGTTGAGAATCTCCTTTCTTCCGTCCAGAGACAATAATGTAAAAGACTCGTCCAGCAAAAGGATCTCGGGGTTCGCCTCGATGGCTCTGGTGACTGCTATGATCTGTCTCTGCTCCCCGGAGAGGTCTCTCACCTCCAGATCTACATCGAAAGTGTGCCCGTATTTTGCGATAGCTTCCGCCGTGAGCCGCTTCATTCTCTCTATGTCAAGGAACGGGAAGGGGCCTATTCTCTTGGTCAGCTCCCTGCCCATGAAGAAGTTTTCCCATACCTTCGCAATCTCAACCAATTCCAGAAACTGGTACGCGATCGCTATTCCCTTCTTCATCGCGTCAGCGGGGCTCTTGAACCGGACCGCCTTTCCCTCGAGGTAGATCTCTCCACCAGACGGCTGAAGATCACCACTCAGGATTTTCAGCAGGGTGGATTTTCCTGCACCGTTGTCTCCGACCAATCCCAGGATCTTACCTTCTTCAAGATCGAATGAGATATCGCTTAGAGCCTTGACTGTGCCGAAATTCTTCCAGACGTTCTTGACTTCCAACATGGGGCTGGAGCCGTTCATCCCGCTCACCTGCTGCTCGACATATCGTTCACATGGACGACAATAGATCTATCCGAATAGAGATGATGAATTTCAACTGAATGCGCCATATTGGTCGACCCGTTCAAGGGCGGCGGCAGTCGCTTCACCTTCGGCGATGGCTTCTTGTGGATGTACATACCGAGCCCCGGATCCTGTCAGGTTGGCAGACCCATTGCAAGCTTGAAGATCTTCACCCTGTCAGCGGATTCTGTGTCAAAACGGCCGGCCGTCTCGCCCAACCGGAGGACCATCACCTCGTCGACGAAATCACTGATCTGCTCATACCACTGGCTGGTAATGATGATCGAGGTGTCTTTCTCTTCTTTGGCGGTTCTAAGCAGATCGAAGATCTCTCTTATCACTCTCTTCGACAGGCCGTGGGTGGGTTCATCGAGCAGGAGGATGTCAGGATTCGCTTCGACGGCTCTGGTGACTGCTATGATCTGTCGTTGTCCCCCTGAGAGTTCTCTGATTTCTCGCTCGATGTCGAATGTGTGGCCGTATTTTGCGATAGCCTCCGCCGTGAGCCGCTTCATTCTCTCTATGTCAAGGAACGGGAAGGGGCCTATTCTCTTGGTCAGCTCCCTGCCCATGAAGAAGTTTTCCCATACCTTGGCGATGTCGACCAGTTGCAGGAACTGGTACACGATGGCTATTCCTTGCCTCATCGCGTCGGCAGGATTCTTGAAGCGTACCGGCTTTTCCCCGAGGTAGATCTCTCCGCTCGATGGTTGAAGATCACCACTCAGGATTCTTAGCAGAGTAGACTTCCCCGCACCGTTGTCCCCGACCAATCCCAGGATCTTACCTCCCCCAAGATCGAATGAGATACGGCTTAGAGCCCTGACCGTGCCGAAATCCTTTGAAATATGCTTCAGTCTCAGAATCGGGTCAGTTCTTTTCATCCCAGGCCCCCCGATCCCAGTTTTCTTCTCAGGAATTGAAACCGGCACCCATCTCCGGTTTGCTCAACGGCATTCACGATCCCATCTCGCCTAATGGTATCAGTTCCAGGAGTCACTGTTGAGTTTTCCCCGAATCCTAGCACAGTTGTCCATGTGCGGTATGACAGTCAGTTGCCTTCTCGATGGTACCTTCGATCGATTCTTGTCCTGTTAAAGCCGTATTCAGGGGGCGATACCCTGATGTCCACCCACCTGGGGCCCGAATCATAACACGGTCATCGACAGTCGGCAAGCTTGAATGAAAAAGGCACCCTTGTTGTGGTTGATTTCAAGCCTCCAAGACCACAGCAAGAACACCACAACAAAGGAGCCCTTCTTGCCGCCCGTTCTTCTCGACAGCCCAGGTGTTTATCCGCCGTAGCCTCTTGGCCTATCTCTTGGAGCATGAACCCTCGCACCGCAGCATCGGGAATATCTTCCCCCTGAAATCGAGCAGGAAACCGCCGCCACCGCCTACTTTGAGCGTCCCCGGGCTTACTTCTCGGTCATCCTCCGGAGGTGTATCCGGGACCCTGGACTCTTTCCTCATTCCAGCGTCCCGGATTCCGGGACTGCACCGTAGTTGTTACCGATGCCCCTAAGAATGTCCGCTACCGGGTTGCGAGGCCTGAGTCCCCGGCGTCCCGGTTATTTCTTCTCACGCCATGCCTTGTATTCGCTCAAGAGTCTTGCAGACCATGCCGGTTCTGTTCCCTTGGCTGCAAACGTAGGGACCGGACTCAGGTCTTCACCGATCAACTTGACGATACTGTTTCCCCACAATCCCCATGTATTAACGTTGTCCTTGTCGACTCGAGGGCACGGCGTCGTCCCCATAGGGGTTTTGGAATAGGGGACTTTTTCCACCGTCATAACCAGATCCTCGCCACCCCAATAGCAGCCTTTGGGTTGTTTGACCGTGAGCGGCGTCGGGACTTCGGGTATTTTGTACGGTGGATACTGGTATGACGCGTCCTTCACAATGTAATCTTTCGCTATCTGCCACAGTGAAACAGCTATCGAATCAGGGGTCTGTGAGTAGACCGTATCAATATACCCGTGCCTGAGCCATGTGAGCGTCGAGGGTTTTCCGTCGATGCTCGCTACGTATACATGGTTTGGGTCTCCCACGTAGTAGAGTTTGCCGTATTTCTCCAATGCATCGAGGGCACCCAGAAGGTAGGGGCCGTCGCTTCCCGCAAGCAGGGCAACAACATCCGATCCGGGCCCGGCAATGCAGGCCTCTGCAACATCGGCCCATCCCTCAGGCGTCAGCCCACCCACGATCTCGACAAAATTGATTTCGGGATGGTGTTTCTTTATCCACCTGAACCCGTCGCATCTCAATTTCCAGCCGCTCAGCCTCAGATCTCCATTAAGCGAGATCACTGTCTTGCCCTCTGTTGTGCCGTATTTTTCCTGTATCCACTTGACTGCTTCCTTAGCCATTGCTTCTGCAGCCGCCAGGTCATTGTACTGCGCGCATACACGGCTCGCCCCGGTTATGTAGTCTTTGTACACAACTACAGGGCAGTGGTATTGCTGTTCGGCTATCCTTATAGCCTCATTCACGGCCGTCATACTCGTCGGATCGACGAACATTATATCGGCCTGTTGCGCGTAGGTGGTTATTTGATCGAATTGGGTTGTGTCTGATCCCTCGGCACTGGTAAAGTTGAAGTTCCAACCGTCGGCCTTTACCGCCTCCCCTAGGAATGTCACGAGCATATTCCACCAAAATTCACCGGTATAAGGCATCAAAAGCCATACGGTCTTTCCGTGTTTGAACTCCTTTGCTTGGCTTATTGCGGGACTTAAACTCCCTACCGCGATGATGATCACGCTGACTACTACCACAACCGCCGTCTTGAGTCCTGCAGGTTTCGTCTTTTTCATTTCTTACCCCCTAGCCCTGTTTCGGACACGATTGACTCCTCTGTCAAAAGTTTCCAGGAAAAAAGAACTCTTTCAAAACCTCTCCTTTCTAACTTTCCCCTTCTGGACCTCTTTATTCCTAATCCCACCACCTCCTTCCGGTCAAGAATCGGACTCTCCTCGAACTCATCTTATCGTGTCACGACTATCTGCCCCTCCTTCATGACCATCTTGATCTTTTCCTCTTCACGAAGAATGCGAATATCCTTCACCGGGTCTCCGTCGACGAGGATAATATCGGCTATCTTCCCTTCCTCTATGGTGCCGACCTCGTCCCCGACGCCGACGGCTTCGGCCGCCGTCTTGGTTGCAGCAATGATCGCATCCATCGGTTTCATCCCCAATTCCACAAACATGGCCAATTCACCCGCATTGTCACCTTGCCGGATATAGGGGACTCCTGCGTCTGACCCGAATGAGATCTTCACACCCATGTCGATCAACTTCCTGAAGTTCTTCTTCTTGTCTTCCCAGCATTCGACCGCTTTCTGCACCATCCAGTCCGGTAGATCTCCAGGCCCCTTATCCACGATCATCCGCACATACAGGTTGGTCGATTCCAGATACACATTCTCCTTTACCATCATCTCGGCACACTCTTCATCCATGAAGAAACCGTGGACAATCGAATCCGCACCCGCCTCGATGGCGTTCATGATCGCCTCTCGCCCTTGGGCATGGGCGATCGCCCTTTTTCCCATCTTGTGGGCCTCTTCGATGGCCGCCCTCAATTCCTCACGAGTGGCCTGCGGGGCCGTTGCAATACCTGTACTGATGATATCGCGGCTGGCCACAACCTTCACATTGTCCGTTCCATTGTAGATGTTGAGCCGGGCAGCTCTTCTCCACTGGTCAGGTCCGTCGCAGTGGATCGTAGACTGTTCGGGATGCACGGGAATATTGGCCAACCATGGAGGCAGGAAGTAACCATGCCCCCCGGTAACCGTGAGATGGTATCCGGTGGCGAAATACCGGGGCCCGACAATGTCACCTCGGTTGATGGCGTCACGGAGTGCCACCTCCAGCCAGCCCCATCCTGACCCGCCGTCTCGGAGGGTCGTGATTCCCATCTCCAGGGTACGTTTCAACCGTGGCACCGACCTCAGTGCAAGGGTTAGGTGGTTGTTGGATACGGGAAGAGAGTAGAATTCCCTTGACTCACCATCTGTATAGATGTGCACATGGCTGTCAATCATGCCGGGCATCAGCGTTTTCCCCACCGCGTCGATGACGTCGACACCCTCTCCTTCAGGCAAAACGATCTCCGAGGCTTTGCCGACGGCCGCTATCTTTGAGCCTTCAACCACGACGGCGCATTTCTCGATGGGTGGTCTCCCGGTTCCATCGATCAGTCTTCCAGCCTTGATCACCGTGGATTTCATTCCGTTCCCCTCGCAACACGTGGTCTGATCAGGTCCTTCAGTCGCTGGTTCGGATCTTGAGGTTCCCCCGTCAATCCATCCGCACCGTAAGGAGAATAGCCGGGCACTCAACCACCCGAGGCTGAGTCGGTACTTGACAGAGTGTCCGGAAAAGAACTAACATTATGACGTCATAACAGGTTTCGAGGCTCACTATACATGGGTTTCATATCGCTTGTCAAGAAAAAATTTTGTGGAGTTTCCTGACTTTTGGAGAACACCCTTGCCTCCGAGCGACATTGCGGAAGCGGTGGGGTACCCATCAAGGGTGAGCGGGAAGGGGAAAGGTCGTGTTCGTGATTCGTGTTCGTGATTCGTGTTCCCGGGGAAGGGGCAGGAATTCCCCAC